>JBBIJL010000042.1:0-14137 GCA_037446005.1 Gallionellaceae bacterium
GTTGCCGGTATGCAGCACAAAATATTGCCGCAGCCATGTCATGGCGCTGTTGAACAGCATGAACATGACCAACCCGGCAGTGATGGCGACGAGGGTGCTTTGGGTTTGGTGTACGACGACTTTGTCGATGATGACTTGGGTGAACAGCGGGGTTACTAGGCCGATCAGCTGGATGGCAAGGGAAGCAATGAGCACGTCGCGCCAGATGCGTTTGTGTTTTAGCAGCTCGGGGATGAACCAGCGGAAGCCGAAGGGCGCGCTCTCTTTTTGAGCGCCGGGTGCGTCGGCTTCGTCGGTCGGGTTCGCGGCTTCGCGCGCGATCAGCAGGATGTCGGTGCGGAAGCGTTTGAAGAAGTCGGGAATCGCGATGCTCTCCGGTGCTTCTGCGCCTGCACGGAAGTACAGCACCTGTCCGTCGGTGGACTTGATTAGCAACACCGGGGCGATTTGCTTGGGCTGCGCTTGATTGGCTGCATCCCCCTCTGCCGCTTCAGGGGCAGAATTGGGCGCGGCTTGTTCGTCTTTTGTTGCGGCGTGGTTTTCGCGCAGGAAGGCGACTGCGGGATATGGAATATGTTCCAGAGTCGCCAGCGTCTTGGCATCCAGATTGCGTTCACCCGCTTTGAAACCCAAGGCTTGCAGCGCATTGAGCAGCGAGGTGCGCGAGTACGGGGGCGGAAATTGCTGACGGATGAGGCTCGGGTCGAACGGAATGCAGAAAATGCGCGACAGGCTGCCGATCAGCCATAGCATGTCTTGCCCTGTGTAGTGCATCAAATTGCCCCTCGTGTTTTACCCGGATAGTTCATTGGATTCTCGGATTATTGATTAATGCACGACGAGATATTCCTCATCCCCACTCTTCTGATGGTGAGGGAAATTACGTGATGCGGGAAAGTTGTCATGTATTTTGGAAAGCTCAATAATCCTGCAAAACGGGGCGCAAACTAACCGATAGTCGGCCTTTGGACAATATTCATGAAGGCCTAGATACTTCCTATTCCTTTGCGGAAAGTCACGCTAAAAGTCCGGTTGAATATGGCTTGGCGAGGGTATAGACCTATCAAAAATTATTGGGCGGGTTGCCGCAGAAGCCGGATGGTTACGCAAGCCTTTTGGCATGGACGACGAATCAGCCGAGTGCTTGAAACTTCGCCACCTGCCCCCACTTTAGAGCCCATCCAACTTTTCGAGGCTCATCCATGACCGACTCCCTGCACATCGTCTGCCCGCATTGCGCTGCGGTAAACCGCGTCCCATCCGGCAAGTTGCACGATCAGGCCGTATGCGGAAAATGCAAAGGCGCACTGTTCGCCGCACATCCCACAGAGCTGACCGGCGCCAATTTCATGCAGCACCTCACGCGCAACGACATTCCCGTACTGGTGGATTTCTGGGCACCATGGTGCGGACCGTGCCGCATGATGGCGCCCGCATTTGAGGAAGCGGCGCGCCAACTTGAACCGGACTTCCGCGTCGCCAAACTGAATACCGAAGAAGCGCAGGAGCTGGCGGCACGCTACAACATCCGCAGCATCCCCACGCTGGCCTTATTCAAAGGGGGGCGCGAAATCGCGCGCCAAGCGGGCGCAATGAACGCCGCCGGCATCGTGCAATGGGCAAAATCCAACATCCAAACGGGGGCAAGATGAAAAGAACATCTGCACTGGCTGTGCTCGCGGGCATCGCGCTATCCGCCTGCGGCAGCGATCCGTTTCAAAACCTGTACGAAGGGATCAAATCCCAGAACGAATCACGCAGGACACCGCAAGAGCGGGCGATGACCCCGGCACCCAGCTACGATGAGTACAAGAAGGAACGGGAGAAAAACGGCATCACGCCTGCGCCATGACACCTTGCTGAAATTACCGGTGAAACACCGTATCTAAAACAAGTCGATGTCGCTGCCCTTGTCTTTCATCCCGCTCATGTACTGCTCCAGCGCTTCGCGCACCGGCACACCGCTCATCACCGCATCGAACATCGCGCATTCGTCCACGGTGGTGTACTTGGAACGGATCTTCTCCTGCAACGCCACCCACTCTTGCGGACTGAAGATGCGGCGCTGATCGCCCACCAACTCGTTCAAAGCGGCCAAGCTATGGCAAACATGCCCCAGACGCTGGGTTAGTTTGTCGTAGAACTGAAACGCAATAATGGACTGATGCACCATGCCGGTGACGTGGTTCGCCGCTTCCAGCACGTTTTTTTTGGTGTCCCCCACTTCGCCTTCATTCGGTAGCGTGTTGAGCGTACTGGAGATCATGTGCAAATATCCGGCCATGGTGGTGAAGCTGTCGGTCAGCACATCGACCGATGAATTGCTGTCTTTCATCGCCGACTCGATTTGCCCGGTCGCGAGTTCCAGCATCAGCATCGTCTCGCGCACCTGGCTCCAGTCCAGATCGGGCATGTGGGCGCGCGTACCGGCTCTTTGGATTTCGTCAGTCATCATTCACCCCAATTGGTTTTTAGACGGGAAAGACTATAACTGCGGCACCGCATCTTTGCCAGCGCCCCATGCAGGGCAAGCGGTTGATTCAAGGGTAAGAGCTTAAGACAGCTGCGGGTCGCCGTTGACAAACTTGATGAAGTCGTCGGCCGCGAGCGGACGGCTGAAGAAATAACCCTGCATCTCGTCGCAGCCACGGATACGCAGGAAGTCCAGTTGTTCCAGCGTCTCCACGCCTTCGGCGATTACCCGCATATCGAGCCGGTGCCCCAGGCTGATGATGGAACGCACGATGGCGGCATCGCTTTCGTCCGAGCCGATGTCGCGCACGAACGATTGGTCGATCTTCAGTTTGCTCACCGGCAAATTCTTGAGATAGCTCAGGCTGGAGAAGCCGGTACCGAAATCGTCGATGGACATTTGCACGCCCAGCTTGTGCATACGCATCAGAAATTCCATAGCGGCTTTGTTGTCGCCCATCATGATGCCTTCGGTGATCTCCAGTTCCAGACTATCCGGATTCAGGCCGGTTTCCTTCAGGATGGATTCAATCACGTCGGCCAGATTCGGCTGGCGCAATTGGCGGATCGACATATTCACCGCAATCGGGAACACGGGCAGCCCCTGCTTCTGCCACGAGGCAAAACGCCAGCAGGCGGTACGCAACACCCACTCGCCGATCGCCACGATCTGCCCGGTTTCTTCCGCCACCGGAATAAATTCGGCGGGCGACACAAAACCGTTCTCGGGATGTTTCCAGCGGATCAGCGCTTCCGCGCCGCATATTTTTCCGGTCGCCAAGTCCACCTGGGGCTGATAGACCAGCATGAACTGATCCTGATCCAGCGCCACGCGCAAATCCTTCTCCATCGAGAACACCTGATTGGCGCGAAAATTCATTTCGGGCGAGAAAAATTTATAGTTGTTGCGCCCGTTCTCCTTGGCGTTGTACATCGCGGCGTCGGCGTTTTTCATCAGCACGTCGATATCGCTTGCGTGCGCGGGATAGAGCGCGATACCGATACTGGCGTAGGTGGATATTTCCTGCCCGCTCAGGTTGAACGGCGTCGCCAGCGTCTTCAGCAGCTTCTCGGCAACCTGTACCACCCCCGGCTCCTCGATCTCGCGCAGCAGCACGATAAATTCGTCGCCGCCGATACGCGACACGGTATCGCCTTCACGCACACAGGTCTGCAAGCGTTGCGCCACGGATTGCAGCAGCTTGTCGCCGACCGAGTGTCCCATCGAGTCGTTGATATATTTAAACCGGTCCAAGTCCAAAAACAGCAGGGCGAATTGCTCTTTGTCGCGATGCGAGGAAGCGATCAACTGCCCCAGCCGGTCCCGCAGCAAAGTGCGGTTGGGCAGTCCGGTCAGCACATCGTAGTAGGCAAGGAAATGCACGTTCTTGTCGTATTCCTTGCGCTCGGAAATATCGCTGGAAATAGACACATAGTGGGTGATGATGCCCTGTTCATTACGCACCACGTTGATGGCCATGTGTTTGTAAAAACGCTGACCGGCCTTGTTTTTATCAACGATCTCGCCCTGCCAGCTCCCTGCCTCATTGATTGACTTCCACATATCCCGGTAGAACGTTTCGTCGTGTTCGCCCGAAGAGAATATGCGCGGATTGCGCCCTTTGAGTTCGGCAAAAGAATATCCCGTCATGTGTACAAAAGCGTCGTTCGCCGCGACGATGTTGTTGTTGACGTCCGTGATCAGAATCGATTCGTTGGTGCTTTCAAACACTTTGGCCGCCAGACGCAATTGTTCCTCTTCGCGTTTGCGCTGGGTCACATCGCGGATAAAAGCGCTGAACTCGAACTGGTCATGTATTTTGATGCGGGTGATGGACAACTCGATGGAGAGCGTATGCCCGTCATGATGCAAGGCCTCAACCTCGAAGCGCGAATTCAGCACATGCGGCTCGCCCCCTGCCAACAGCCGCTGCAAACCGTTCCAATGCGCTGCGCGGTAATGTTCGGGAATAATCGTCTCGTGCAACAGGCGTCCCAGCGCCTCGTCGCGCGACCAGCCGAAAATATTGCTCGCCTGTTTGCTCCAGCCGGTTACGCGACCCTGCATATCCATCTGAATCGCCGCATCCAGCGCGGTGTCGATAATGGCCTGCTGGCTCTGCTGGCTCTCGCGCAACAGAGATTCGGCCAGCTTGGCGGCGCTGATGTCGGTAACCGTGCCGAGCGCGAAAATAGCCCGTCTCTGCGCGTCGAAGTCCAGTTCAGCCTGCTCGCGCACCCATTTGATCTCGCCGCCGACCAGGATGCGGTGTTCAACGTCGTAAACCCCGCCCTTCAGGGCAGCCCGCCAAGCGGCCCGCTCTTTTTCCACATCCTCGGGGTGCATGAAGCTGAAAAATATTTCCGGCGATACCGGTGAGCCCTCATCCATGCCGAATATCCGGTACGCCTCTTCCGACCACTCCAGCTTACTTCTGGTAATGTCCAGCTCCCAACTGCCGACTTTCGAGACGCGTTGGGCGCGCTTCAGGTTGCGTTCGTTACGCTCAAGGTTGATGCGTGTACGATTACGCTGATAATTCACCGCAGAGAGTGTCACGCCGAGTATTCCCAGAATAATGAGGAATCCCCAAATATCCACCACAGCAGACAAGGTGTCGGAGTTGAAATAGCCCTGCCCGTTCGCGGCGCTGAACAAAGCCCCGCTGGCAATAATCAGCAATACCGCGCTCACAACGCGCGAATTAAAACTGAGTGCCGCCCACACCACGACGGGGATCAGCATGAACACCCTGAATTGCCGCCCGAACAACTCCTTGCTTAAATCCGAGAAGATCAGCAAACACATCAGCAGCAGCAGGCCGAACATAAACATGGCCTGTTTGCGATAGAACGGGGTCCAGGCAAAGGGACGATGATGCAAGAATGCGATTACGATCGGTGTGAATAACACCACCCCCAGAGCGTCACCCATCCACCAGAACAGCATGGTCTGGGAGTACTGCGACCACGGTATCGCCCCGGCCCATTTCAGGCACAGGACGCCGATGCTCGCGCTAAGTAAGGTACTGACAATCCCGCCGCGCCACATCAGGCGGAAGATGTCGCGTGCCTCGCTCAGGTTCACATTAAAGCGGGTATCACGACCAAGCAGATAAACGCCGAGCAATGCTTCCAGCGTACTGCCCGTCGCCATACCGAATACCGACAATAGCGGCAGACTCGATACCCAGTTGGCACAAAATGAGCCGACAAATACCCACGGCCACAAGCGCCAGCCGTACAACAACAGCACTGCGAGGGCAATTCCAGCAGGGGGCCAGAACAACGTGACCGAGTGTTCCAGCAAAGAAAGTGAAAGCCCGATCTGGGCGGTGACGAAATAGGCGAATGCGAGCAGACTGCCTTTCACCCAATCACTTTGTAGGAGCAGCTTATTCAATCCTCAATACCCATTAGCCATTAACGTCTTTCCAAGCTGCTCCTACCGCCACCGATTAACTCTTCAACGCGACGAGCACCTCATCCAGCATTTTCTTGGCATCACCGAACAGCATGCGGTTGTTGTCCTTGTAGAACAGCGGATTATCCACCCCCGCATAGCCGGTCGCCATGCTGCGCTTCATCATGATGGACGTCTTGGCCTTCCACACTTCCAGCACCGGCATGCCGGCGATGGGGCTGCCGGGGTCTTCCTGCGCGGCCGGATTCACGATGTCGTTGGCGCCGATCACGATGGAAACATCGGTATCCGGGAAATCTGCATTGATTTCATCCATCTCCATCACGATGTCGTAAGGCACCTTGGCTTCTGCCAGCAACACATTCATGTGACCGGGCATACGCCCCGCGACCGGATGGATGCCGAAGCGCACGTTAACACCTTTGTCGCGCAGCAGCTTGGTGATCTCGTAGACCGTATGCTGCGCCTGTGCCACCGCCATGCCATAGCCCGGCACGATGATTACGTTCTTCGCTTCGCGCAACAGTTCCGCAGTTTCGGCTGCGCCGATAGCCACCACTTCACCCGCCGGTTGCGCGTCTCCGCCGGATTTGGCCGGTTTGCCGCCGCCGCTGCCGAATCCGCCTGCGATGACGCTGATAAAGTTGCGGTTCATCGCGCGGCACATGATGTAGGAAAGGATGGCACCGCTGGAACCCACCAAGGCACCCACGACAATCAGCAGGTCGTTGTTCAACATGAAGCCGGTCGCGGCAGCAGCCCAGCCGGAGTAGCTATTCAGCATGGACACCACCACCGGCATATCGGCACCGCCGATAGCCATCACCATGTGGATGCCAAACAACAAAGCGATCACCGTCATTACGGCCAGAGCGATCATGCCCGCACCGGTCGATTCAGCGTGCAGGAACTGGGAACCGAACGCAATAACGACCAGCAGGCCGATCAGATTCAGAAAGTGGCGCCCCGGCAGCAACAGCGGCTTGCCGCCGATCTTGCCCGACAATTTTCCGAAGGCGATGAGCGAACCGGAGAAGGTGACCGCTCCGATCAGGATGCCTACATAAACTTCAATCTCGTGGATCGCCTTCTCAGCGCTGGACAAATTCAGCGCGGCAATCGGGTCGATGTAATTGGCGAAGCCGACCAGACAGGCCGCGAGACCGACCAGGCTGTGCATCAGCGCAACCAGTTCCGGCATCTGCGTCATCTGCACCTTGCGCGCGGCATAGAGTCCGATGCTGCCGCCCACCAGCATCGCACCGATGATCCAAGGGATTCCAGCCATCGAAACACGCGGGCCGAACACCGTGGCCAGCACGGCGATGGTCATACCGATCATGCCGTAGAGATTGCCGCGACGCGAAGACTCGGGGTTGGACAGACCACCCAGACTGAGAATGAAGAGAATGATCGCGCCAATATAAGAAACGGTTGCCAAACTTGCAGACATATTCATTTATCCTAGGATTATCCTTATTTGCGGAACATCGACAGCATGCGCTTAGTCACGGCAAAGCCGCCGACCATGTTGACCGCAGTGAGTGCGATACCCGCCACCGCCAACCCGCGTATCCAGCCATCCGGGCGACTCAGCCCCCACGCCATTGGCGGCGCGATCTGCACCAGCGCGCCGATGGCGATGATGCTGCTGATCGCGTTGGTGACACTCATCAAGGGCGTGTGCAATGCCGGGGTGACGTTCCACACCACCATGTAACCCACGAAACACGCGAGCACGAACACGGTGAAGTGGCCGAGGAAGGCCGCAGGCGCATAAGCCCCGATGAGCAGGAACAACAGCGCGGCGACACCGAATATCGCCGCCATCTTGCCCGCCGAAACAGGCGCGCCGCCGCCGTGACCATGCGCGGCAGGTGCGGCCACCGACTTGGCCGCAGCCGGTTTAGCCGCAGCGGCTGGCAACTTCGGCGCGGGCGCAGGCCAGGTGATTTCTCCGTCCTTGATGACCGTCAAACCACGGATGGCATCATCTTCCATGTTGACGTTGATGACGCCATCCTTGGTCTTGCACAATTCTTCGGTCAGACGGAACAGATTGGTCGCATACAGCGAGGAAGACTGCTTGGCCAGACGGCTGTTCAGGTCGCTGTAACCGACGATGGTCACGCCGTGCTTCACCACGGCCTTGCCGGGTTCGGTCAGCTCGCAGTTACCGCCGCGCTCGGCTGCCATATCGACGATGACGCTGCCGGGCTTCATGCTCTGCACCATCTCGGCGGTAATCAAACGCGGCGCGGGTTTGCCGGGGATCAGCGCGGTGGTGATGATGATGTCCACCTCGCGCGCCTGCTGCGCATACATCTCGCGCTGCGCCTGCTGGAAACCTTCGCTCATCACCTTGCCATAACCGCCGCCGCCGCCCCCCTCTTCTTCATAATCGACTTTGACGAACTCGCCGCCCAGCGACTTGACCTGATCGGCCACTTCGGCGCGGGTATCGTTGGCGCGCACGATGGCGCCCAGACCCGCAGCAGTGCCGATGGCCGCCAGTCCGGCCACACCGGCACCAGCGATGAAAACCTTGGCTGGCGGAACCTTGCCCGCAGCCGTGATCTGGCCGTTGAAGAAGCGGCCAAACACATTGGCAGCCTCGATAACTGCGCGGTAGCCGGCTACCCCGGCCTGCGAGGTGAGCGCGTCCATTTTCTGGGCGCGACTCAACATGCGCGGCAGACAGTCGATCGCGAGCACGGTGGCCTTCTTCGCCACGAGCTGTTGCATCAGTTCAGGATTTTGCGCGGGCCAGACGAAGCCGATCAGGTGGCCGCCTTCGCGCATCAGACCGACTTCTTCCTGCGTCGGTACAGCCACTTTGAAAACGATGTCGGATTCCGCCCAAAGCTTTGCGGCACCGTCCACCACTGTGGCACCAGCAGCGCGATAAGTGTCGTCACTAAAATTTGCCGCCGCTCCGGCACCGGACTGCACTGAAACCGCAAAACCCAGCTTGATGAGTTTCTCGACCACATCCGGCACGGTGGCAACGCGCTTTTCGCCTACGCTCGTTTCCGTAGGGATCCCTATACGCATGAAGATTCTCCTCTTGATTGCGCCCTTGAAAAACGCCCGGGGTCGCCGGGCGCTATCTATATTCTTATGCGGCGATTATATACGAGCTTTTAACGATGCGATGCAGCAAAAGAAAAGCACGCCGCAGCGTGCCTTTCTTTTATCCTCGCCCGCATTAAAACACGGGTATTTTCCGCATCAAGCCGCGATCTTCTTGCACTCCCTGTAGCAGGCGGCACAGGCTTCCATGCAGGCTTTGCATTCGGGGTGTTTTTCCGTCTTCTTACATTCTTCTTCGCAGGTTTTGCACACATCCATGGCCAACTTGGCCATCTGCGGCAAATTTTTTGCTTCGGCGGCAGCCAGCTTTTGCAATGCCCCGCATACCGCCTCGACTTGGGTCGCGCTTTTTGCGCAAGCCGCCATGCTCGTGTCGCCCTGCCCCAGCAACACCAGGCAATGCTGCAAACAGATTTGCGCCTTGAGCACACAGTCGGAGGCCGCTTCGATCAGGCTGTTATTGCGTGCGGACATTTCGTGATGATGCGCGTGCGCATCATGCTCGGCGGCAAACACACGACCAGACGTCGCGACAGCAGCCATGGCGGCGGCACCCAACAACAATTCCCTGCGATTCATATTTCTCTCCTTTGGGTTTAAAAATCTTCCTGTTTCTGCCTTGTATTACTTCCCGGCCAGCGTCACAAACGCCAGCTTGCTCACCCCGGCATGCTGCGCAATCGCCATCAACTCGGCCACACGCCCGTACGGCACGGCCTTGTCGGCTTCGATTTTGAGCTGAAAAGACGGGTTAGACGCCGCCTGCGTGCGCAACAGTTCCGCCAGCTCGGCATCGCCCAGCGATTTATTGTTCAGTGAAATTTTTCCCTGCGCATCAATCGACAGGCGTTCCGGCTGCGGCTTGTTGTCGCTGGCCACCGCAGTAGTCTTGGGCAAATTGATCTTGAGCGACTGCGGCGACAATAAAGGCGCCGTGATAATGAATACCACCAGCAGCACCAGCATTACGTCCACCAGCGGCGTGACGTTGATCTCGCTCATCATGCTGCCCTGTTGCGAAGAATTTCCGATTGCCATGATTTACGCCTTAAAGTCATGCTTGGCAGCCAAGCGGATAAAGTCGTGCGCGAAATTTTCCAGCTCCGTCACATGCACGCGCAAACGGCGCAAGAACAGGTTATAGGCCAGCACGGCCGGCAACGCGGTGGCAATACCGATCGCGGTGGCGATCAGCGCCTCGCCGATGGGTCCGGCCACCACATCCAGACTGGCCGCACCGGTTTTGCCGATGTCCTGCAAGGCGTGCATGATGCCCCACACCGTACCGAACAAGCCCACGAACGGCGCCGTCGAGCCGACGGTTGCCAATTCCGCCAAACCGCGCTCATGGTGGCGCTGGATATTTTCCAATTGCTGGCGCAAGGCGCGCTCCAGAATATCCTGCGGCGTACCGATATGCTTCAGGTCCTGTTGGTTGTCATTCAGGCTTTTCAGTTCCGCAAAACCCGCCTGCCCCAAGCGCGCAAAATCGCCCTCGCCGTCCTTCACCACTGCGGCGGCTGACTGCCAATCGCGCGCATCCCAAAACGCCTGTATGAATGCACGGTTAGACTTGCCGACCTGCATCTGTTTCCATACTTTAAAAAACGCGATAGACCAAGTAGCTATCGACAAAATGATGAGCAACAATAAAGTCGCGGCGACAATTGGTGAACCTACAGAAAACAAACTGCTCATGCTTCGTTATCCTCTAAAGAAAAGTTAATCGGCACCAAAAACCATTCCGTCACGGGCTGCCCCAAACGGCGCGCGGGAGTAAAGCGCCAAGTCTTCACCGTTTGCAGCGCGGCATTATCCAGAATTTCGTGCCCGCTGCTGCTAAAAAGTTGCACCTGCCCGGCGCGCCCTTCCGCCAGCACCTCGACATTCAGCACCACCTTGCCACGATAGCCCATGCGCCGCGCCACCATGGGGTAAGGCGGGCGCGGATTGTTCAAATAATCCGCGCGGTAGTCCGGCTGCGTATTGAGCACAACAGGCGCCTGCGGTGCGGCAGGTTTACTTTCCGGCGGCGGTGCCAGCGCCGCCGCCGCGACCGGCTGCTCGACCGGCGACATTTTTTGCACTTCGGGCAGCACCTCATCCACGTGCTGCGTCTGCACCGGAACGGGTTTCTCCGGCGGCGGTATCGGCACGATTTGCGCCGGCGAACTTTGCTCCTGCGCGAACGACACCGACATTTCGTCGATTTGCACACTGGGCGGCTCGGTATGCCGCATCCCCGCTCCGAATACCGCAACATGCAGCAACAGCACCAACCCGACAACCATATGGCGCTCGCGCTGACGCTCGGGACGAGCCGAAAAACACTGCGGCTGCACCATCAAATCGGATCTCGAAAAGTCTGCGGCAGACATTTTACCAGCGCCCTTCTAACGTAAGCATCACCGTGCGATACCCAGTTTCGACCGTATGCAGTTGCCAGCGATTGCTGCCCGATATGTACTGCATGTCCTTTACCGTATCCGCCGCAAGCAAATTCTGTCCGCTCAGGCGCAACTTGAATTGCGCGTTGAGCTTGTATAACCAGAACACATCCACCGTGGTTCTCGCCTGCGTGTAACCGTATTGCTCGCCGGGAATATCGGTCGTACTACGACCGGAAAATTGCGCAGAGACACCGTAGCTGGAATCCAGCGCGGGCAAACTACCATCCAGCCCGGAGGACAAAACATAATCAGGCGTATCGCGCGCCATGCGGGTGACACCCAATCGGGGGTCTTCCACTTGGGCATGCGGCAAAGTCAGATGCGCCTTCACGGTCGCGCCTTTCCAGCCCATGTTGTCGGTGCGCATCTTGCCGTCCAACTCCCAGCCCCAATGCAGGGCGCGGCCTTCGTTGTAAGGTCTATCCACCCAGCGCGCATTCTCCTGCCGCACGCGGCGCTCGGTGAAATTTTGCGTAGAGCGTGCATAAACATTAATACCGAACAGTCCGGCCTCGTTATCCAGATAACGCTCCAGCACCGCCTCGAAATTCACACTGCGCTCCGGCGACAAATTAGGGTTGCCGCGCTTGTCCGCTTCTACCGGCGTATTCGTCGCAATACTGAGCACGGCAGCATTGCTGATCTCATCCAGCTTGGGCATTTTCAACCCTGCCCCTACCGAGGAGCGCATCACCCACTTATCCACCGGCTCCCAGCGCACCGCGAGGGAAGGCATCACCTGCCCGTGCAGCTGCTCAACACCGGAAGAGTTCAACACGATACTCTCACCGCGCATGCCGTACGTAAATGTCACATTGGGTTGTAGCATCCAGTCATCCTGCACCCAGGCGATACTCTGCTGTTCCTGCGACGCATAGGAGGCCGCCGCGCCGGAAAAATTCTGCTCTTGCGTGCGGCGCAAATTGGCATGCTCCAGCCCCACCGCCAACAAATGCACGCCCAGCGGTTTATCAAGCCGTAAAGCCATATTCAATTCGTTCTCCGCGTTATCCGTATGTTCCGTGGAAGTCGTCAGTACATTGGCGGCGCTACGCGCAGCGCGCGTCACATCCGTCGTGTTCGTCAGCTTGTTGACCGAAGCGCGCCCGCTAAATTTGGAATCTCCGAAATGTTTTTCACCCTCGGCCCGTAAACGCAACACGCGCATCAAACTATTCAACTGGCTGGCACGCGCACCATTGGCAGTCAGGCCCGTAGCGGAAGCCGGGTTGGCAGACGCGGTCAAAGCCGTATCGCTGTAGCTATCCTGCGGACCGAAGAAATACATCGGGGCAAGCGTAAAACTATCGCCGCCCGCCTTCCATGTCATGCGCGGAGTGAGCGCGTGATGTCCGAGTTTGCTCGCACCGTTTTCACTTTCCTGCTGCCACAAGGTGCGCGCACCGACCGCCGAGTCCTGTCTGTCGAGCGTGCGCGAAATCGGGGAATCGCTCCACACCAGCCCGATCGGCAATGTCCAAGAAAATCCACCCTCTCCGCCATTCTGTGTGAAAGCCAATTGGTTATATGACTCCGTTCCGCGCTTGCCTGCGCCTACCCTTATTTCCGTCGAACTTTTGGGCAAGGCTTTTTTCATAACCAAGTTCACCGTAACGGGCGCCGCGCCGCCGAATTCGGCAGAAGAACCGCGCAAAATTTCCACCCGCTCCAAATCGCCGGAAGGCAATCGCCCGATAAGCCCCGCCATCATCGAACCGCCTCCCGCCGAACGCTCACCGTCCACCAGTATCTGCACCGAATCGCGCGACATGCCGCGCGCGCGTTGCCCCATATTGCCGCTCAATTCCACCCCCGGCAATTTCCCCAGCACTTCACCGATGGTCATCACGCTCATCTTCTCGATGTCCTTGCGGTCCATCACGACTTTTTGCGTGGAAGATTCGCGGCGCTCGGTCACGTCAGCCGTCTTCGCCGTCACGTTAATTTCTTTAAGCGTGAGCGTCTCGTCTGCCAAAACGGGAAATGCGATAGCACAACCAATCAATATACCTGTCGCGTGTTTCATGAAATCCCTTTTCAATAAATTACCATCTGGCCAAATTACTGATGCCGACCGTAATCAACAACAACGCGCTCACGCGTTCAATTTTCGGACGCCAATTCTGCAACTGCGCGCGCAACTGCGTGCCCAGATACGCCATGCCGATGCCGTAAAACAAAGCGGGAATCACAATCGCCCCCAGCCCGAAACTCAGCCCCAGCAACAGCCCGCCACCCGCACTGCCGCTCATGCTGGCAGAAAACAGCACGATGCCCAGCGGCGCGCAGGGGCTCAAAGTCATGCCGATACCCATCAGGAACAAGCCGCCCGGCAACAAAGTTTTGGGGCTTGCGTGCTTGTCCATGCGTTGCAGCGGCACAGTCTGCGACTGCGATGCGGCACATGTTTTGTCTGTTTTGCGTAGCAACAACGCCAAGCCCATCATCAGCACAGCGCAACCGACCACGATGCGCACGCTGTCCGTGAAGATCGAACCTTTGACGTAATGCCCCGCCGCACCAACAATCAATCCGAACATGCAATACGCGAGCAAGCGCCCCAGCGACAGCGGCAAAATAATCTGCCAAGATTTTTTGATGCCGCCATCGCTGGCGAGAAACACCGGCCCAAGAAACGGGGCACAACTGATCAGGCATGGCCCCATACCGTAGGCAAATCCTAATGCCGCGGCCATCG
>JBBIJL010000043.1:0-13976 GCA_037446005.1 Gallionellaceae bacterium
AGGTGCAGCAGGGCAAAGCCGGAGAGCTGGAGCGCGCCTGGACGGACACTGCGCCGGAATTGCGTTTCGGGCAATTGACGCCTTTGCTATTCACCCAGGCGGGTGAGCCGCGCAGTTTCAAGCCGACCAAGAAACAGGCGGCGGAAGCAAAACAGGCGGCGGAAGCATTTTTGCTGACGCGCGACGCTTTGTTCGACGGCCTGCAAGCCGTGCGCGACACGCTGGCCGAGCAGCGGGCGTATCGTCTGAACGAGGCCGTGCTGCATTGCGGCGTGGCTTTTCTCGAACGCTATCAGGCGTTGAAACAGCAAAAGCAGCAGATGGATTTTTCCGATCTGGAATGGCAGTTGTGCCGTTTGTTGCAGCAGAGCGAACACGCCGAGACCATGCAGTACAAACTCGACAGCCGCTACCGCCACGTGCTGCTCGACGAGTTTCAGGACACCAACCCGCTGCAATGGCAAATCCTGCGCGCGTGGTTCGACGCGGCGGTGGCGGTGGAATCGCAACCCACCGTGTTCGTCGTGGGCGACCCCAAGCAATCCATCTACCGCTTCCGCCGCGCCGACGCGCGCCTGTTCGGCGTGGCACGCGAATATCTCAAGGAACATTTCGCCGCCGAGACTTTGGGCAATAGCATCACCCGCCGCAACTCGCAGCCCGTGGTCGATGCCGTCAACGCCGTGTTCCGCGACCAGCCCCACGGCTTCGAGTTCACCGAACACCAGACCCATCAAAAAGATTTGCCGGGGCATGTGCTGGTGTTGCCGCTGGCGCTTGCCGAGCCGAGCAAAGAATTTGTGGCGGACGATGCGCAGCTAACCTTGCGTGATCCGCTTACCACTGCGCGCACCGAAGCCGAAGAAGGTGCGCGCCACATCGAGGCTGTGCAATTTGCCGAGCAATTGCAAACTATCGTCAGCGACTGGTCGGTGCATGAAGCGGGCGAAGCGCGCCGCGCAACTTACGGCGACATCATGGTGTTGGTGCGCAGCCGTACCCACCTTGCGGTGTACGAAGAAGCCCTGCGCGCCAAACACATCCCCTTCATCAGCTCGCGCCGTGGCGGCCTGCTCGACACGCTGGAAGCCGAAGACGTGCAAGCGCTGCTGATGTTTTTGATTACCCCCTTCGCCGATCTCGCCTTGGCGCAGGTGCTGCGCACGCCGATCTTTGCGTGCAGCGATGCGGATTTGATGTTGCTGGCGAAAACCGCTCCCCTTACCCTCCCCTTGTCAGGGGAGAGCGGTCAAGTTGGCGAAGCCGCCATAGCTCCCTCCCCTGATAAGGGGAGGGCTGGGGAGGGGTTAAGCTCTTGGTGGCAGCGCCTGCGCAACTTGGCCGAGCCATCGCCCGCCCTGCACCGCGCCGCCACCCTCCTGCAACGCTGGCTTGCACTCGCCGACAAGCTGCCCGTGCACGACCTGCTCGACCGCATCTATTTCGAGGGCGATGTGATCGCGCGTTACAGCGCCGTGCTGCCGACCGAGATGCGCGCCAAGGTCACCGCCAACCTGCACGCCTTCATGAAAATAGCGCTCGACATTGATGCCGGGCGCTACCCCAGTTTGCCGCGCTTCCTGCAAGACTTGCGCGAACTGCGCGACAGCAGCGACGACGCGCCGGACGAAGGCAAGCTGGGGCAGGCGGGCGACGCGGTGCGCATCTACACCGTGCACGAATCCAAAGGACTCGAAGCCCCTATCGTCTGGCTGCTGGATGCGAACGCGGCGAAGAACAACAAGGATGGCAACGACGTGATTTTGGATTGGCCGATCACCGTTGAGAGCATTGAGGTTCTTTCGAGTAGTGGAGGTGATCGGGCAAGGGCTCCCGCACCAGACGCTGGCCCGCACCGCGTCACCCTCGCTATACTCGAGGAGCGCCCGCTGCATTTTTCCCTCTACACCGACCAAGCCTCGCGCGGCAAACAGCGCGCCCCGCTGTTCGAGCTGGATGCCGCGCAGCAAGCCCGCGAAGAAATGAACCTGCTCTACGTCGCCATGACGCGCGCGCAGCAGGCGCTGATTGTGAGCGGCAGCAGTAAAGGTGAAGACAAAGAGGAAAAGAAAAAAGAGCCGTCGTGGTACGACCGCATCGCGGTTGCAGTTGATCAGCCCGAAACTTTAAATCCGCTCGTCCTGAGCTTGTCGAAGGATGGGCGGATGGAAAGTGATACCGCTGTTCACCCTTCGACAAGCTCAGGGCGAACGGTAAATCTGCCTGCTGTTACTCCCACCGGCAAACGCACCGCCCGCAACACCACCCAACAGCAGCGCGGCATCTGGCTGCATGCGCTGCTGCAATACCTCACCGAAGGTGTGACGGACGAAACCGAACTCCAGCAGCGCCTTAACATTTCTTCAACCGAAATGGCCGCCCTATATCCACAAGCCCAACACCTGCTTACCCTGCCGCAACTCGTCCGTTTTTTCGACACGCGGCAATACCGCTCCGCCTGCAACGAGCTGCCCTACATCAATGCCAACGGCGAACTAAAACGCATCGACCGTCTGGTGGAATTCGACGACGAGGTGTGGGTGCTGGATTACAAGCTGGGCGATAGCGGAGACGCGGCGCGTTACCGTGCACAGATGCGGGAATATCAGGCTGCGATGCAATCGGTGTATGCGGGCAAGCCGGTGCGTTGCGCGCTGGTGTTTGCGGATGGGGTGTTGAGTGAGGAGTAGAGGCAATGAGTCCTGCGCCGAGTCTTCATCAAGGATGCGTATGATTAAAACATCCGTCACGACATTATTTGAAGGAAATACCAGACTGCGCAGAATTTTGCGCAGGTCTGGTTTGCTGATTGATTAGGCGGGTGCGGACAGGCTTGTAAGTTTCACCGTGCTGCATGAAGGCGAGCAATACAAGCCCGAGAGGGAAGTATCACCCTTTTTTGTAGGTGATTTTTTTCTTGCCGCCTTCGCAGCTGCCGACGACTTTTTGATCTTTCACCTCTTCTGCTGCGACGACATCCAGCTGGAATTTTTGCACCCCTTTGGCTTCGAGTTTTGCGGAGATTTCGGATTTCAATTCGTCGCATGATTTTTGGGCGAAAGCCGGAAGCGTGACGATGGACAGGGCGAGTGCGATAACTATTTTCTTCATTTCAATCTCCAGAGTAGTAATGTCAGAATCAAAACGAGCCGCGTTATGTTCATGGCTCCCTAAACCGCACCAGCAAATGCACCTTCGGGTAAAACGTGGTGCACACTCTAAACACTCTCTAAAATACCCGCAACACTTTCAGGATTTCCACCGTGAAGCACAAAATAACCAAAGGCCGAGGTGCCACGCTACAGATCGAAGGCCGCTTCGAGTCTGTGGCGCGCGAGCGCGTTGACGACGGCTGGGGCGCGGCGGAGGAGGAGCTGCCGCCGTTCAAAACCACGGTGACGATGGAGCGGGCGAAGAGTGTGTTGCAGAAGCAGGATTCGCCCGATCTCGCTTTCGATTATTCGATGAATGTTTATCGCGGTTGCGAGCATGGCTGCATCTATTGCTACGCGCGGCCTTCGCACGGTTATTTGAATCTTTCGCCGGGGCTGGATTTCGAGACGAAGCTATTTGCCAAGCCGGAGGCGGCAGCTTTGTTGCGGGCGGAGTTGGCGAAGCCTTCCTACCAGTGTTTGCCGATTGCGCTGGGGGTGAACACGGATTCTTACCAGCCTATCGAGCGCGAGTTGAAAATTGTGCGGGAGGTGCTGGAGGTGTTGGTCGAGTGCAAGCATCCGGTTTCGATTGTCACCAAGTCGGCGCTGATCGAGCGCGACATCGACCTGTTGGCGCAACTGGCGCGCGACGATCTGGTGCAGGTGTTCATCACGGTGACGACGCTGGATGCGGAGGTGGCGCGCAAGCTGGAGCCGCGCGCCGCATCGCCGCGCCGTAGGCTGCAAGCCATGCAGCGCCTGAACGAGGCGGGCGTGCCGTGCGGCGTGCTGGTCGCGCCGGTGGTGCCGTTTCTCACCGATGCGGAGCTGGAGCAGGTGCTGCAAGCGGCCTACGAGCACGGCGCGCGCACGGGGAATTACGCGCTGCTGCGTTTGCCTTACGAACTGAAAGATTTGTTCAAAGATTGGCTGGCGGTGCATTACCCGCTCAAGGCGGAGCATGTGATGAGCCGGTTGCGCGAGATGCGCGGCGGCAAGGAGAACGACTCGAATTTCGGTTCGCGTTTTAGCGGGCAGGGGCTGTTCGCGCAGTTGTTGGCGCAGCGCTTTAAGTTGGTGAGCGAGCGGCTGGGGTTGAACCGCGAGCAGGTGGAGCTGGATGCTTCAAAATTCATCAAGCCGAATCCAAGCGGGCAGCAATCGTTGTTTTAGCGCGTGACGCGCCAGCTTTTAGGTTGGCGCTGCATGGGATTCGCGGCTTAGTTGCGGTGGCGTCGAGATGCTATTGAGAAGCTGCGGCGCAGCGCCTAACTTAATGAATTTATAGAGGAGGTGTTGCTTTGCCGGAGTGGGGAGCCGAGCGAGTTGCGCTACATTTACTCCAGATAGATATCAACTGGATGTGCGAGAAGAGCTAAGTAGCTGTCAGTTTACATCAGAATTATTCTGTAAAAACAATTGACAATGCTTTGTTGTTAAATTAGATTCGCCGCAATTATGCAAATTCCCCAATTTTTATCGCTTTTTAAACGAACCAAGCGCGATGCCGGTTGGTTTTGTGTTGCCGTGAGTGCGCATGGTGCTCATTTTGTGCGGATAAAGCGCGCGGGAAGTCAGTTGCAAGTGGAGGTTTGCGCGTTTTATCCCATGGAAAGCGTAACGTCTGCGGCATTGGAAAAGATTGTCCGCGAGATGCATCTCGGGGCATTTCAGTTCACGACCTTGCTGGCGGCCGACGAATATCAAATATTGATGGTGGATGCACCGAACGTCCCGGTGGATGAACTGAAAACGGCGATTCGTTATCGCATCAAAGATTCGTTGAATTACCATGTGGACGATGCCACGGTGGATGTGTTGCAAATCCCGGGCAATAAGAACGGCGGAAATCGTCCCCAGTCTTTGTATGCAATCGCCGCGTCCAACGATACGATTCAAAAGCGTATCGCGCTGTTTGAAAAAGCCAAAATTAATCTTTCCGTAATCGACATTCCCGAAATGGCGCAGCGCAACATTGCGACTCTGTATGAAACTGCTGGGCGCGGTTTGGCTTTGCTGGCATTTGACGAGCGCGGCGGGCTGTTGACATTTACCTGTGACGGCGAGTTGTATTTGTCGCGGCGTTTGGAAATTACCTCCGGGCAGTTGCAGGATGTGAGTGAAGACTTGCGGCGGCAATATTTTGATCGCGTGGAGCTCGAGGTGCAGCGTTCGCTGGATTATTTTGACCGGCAGTTCCATCAGATTTCGCTGAGCCGTATGCTGGTGAGCGCACCTGCGGGCGTGGGGATGGTGCAACTGCTGGCGGACAATCTCGGCTTGCCGGTAGAGGCACTCGATTTGTCCCAAGTAATGGATATCAGCGCGGCTCCCGCTTTGCTGGAAAGCGAATTTGTAACGGAAGCATTGCCGGCGCTGGGCGCCGCGCTGCGCCAGGAAAGGCGCGCGTTATGAGTCAGCAGATCAATTTATTCAATCCGGTATTCCTCAAGCAGAAAAAATATTTCTCGGTGTTGACCATGCTGCAAGCGCTGGGCTTGATCGTGTTCGGATCGGCTTTGTTCTACGGCTATGCGGTCTATCAGGTCAAACTATTGGCAAAACAATCGGATGAGACGAGCAGGCGTTATGCCGCCGAGCAGCTGAGATTTGCCAGCTTTTCGAATGAATTCTCGCCGCAAAAATCCAGCCAAGTGTTGCAGGAAGAACTGAAAAAATTCGAAGCGGAATTGGCTGCGCAGAAGGAAATTCTGGATACGTTGAAAACCGGGGTGATCGGTAACACCGAGGGCTATTCCGAGTATATGCGAGCTTTTGCCCGGCAAACGGTAAGCGGTTTGTGGCTGACCGGTTTTGCGATTGAAGGCGACGGCGCACAAATGAGTTTGCGCGGTGCGGTGCTGAGCCCGCAACAAGTGCCGTCGTATATTCAGCGGCTGAACAAAGAGAAGGTCATGAGGGGGAAGACCTTCTCCTCATTGCAAATGCAGCAACCGAAGGCGGCTTCCAATCAGGCAACGGCAAAGAGCTATGTGGAGTTCAGTATGCAATCGACCGAAGCTCACGAGGGCGCGAAATGAACCAGTTGTTCATAGAGCAGTGGGAAAAATTCGTCGCCAAGATTGACGGCATGTCGTTGCGTGAGCGCGCGCTGATTTTTGCGGCGGCGGCTTTTTTGCTGGTGTCGCTGATTAACGCGCTGTTTCTTGATCCGCTGTTGGCGCAGCAGAAAAAACTTTCGGTGCAGGTGATTCAGCAACAGGAAAAAATGAAAGAGATTCAGGCGCAACTGGCGGCGCTGATACAGGCGAAGAAAGACGATGCCAATTCGCCGTTGCGTGATCGCATCAAGCTGATACAGCAGCAGCTCAGGGAAGGTGAAATTTATCTAAAAAGTCGGCGTGATAAACTCGTGCCGCCCGAAAAGATGGGTAGTTTGCTGGAGCAGGTGCTGAGCCAAAACGGCCACCTGCAATTGGTCGAGCTGGAAACGCTTTCGGTTACTCCGTTGATCGAAGCCTCGGCGGTCAAGCCCGAGGGGGGGGCGGTAACAGTCAAGTCAGCCGGGCAGGAACGGCAGGTGTACAAGCACGGCGTCAAGATTACCGTGCGCGGCAGTTACGCGGATTTACTGCAATATTTAACAGCGCTTGAAAAATTGCCGACGCAGATGTTTTGGGGTTCGGCAAAGATGAGTGCGGCGCAATATCCCAGTGTGGAATTGACGCTCACTTTGTATACACTGAGTTTGGATACGACATGGCTGCAAATATAACAAGACTGCTTGTGGCGGGAGGATTGCTGTGCTTGGGGGGCCCGGTGCAGGCGCTTGAGTTGTTGCCCGACCCGACTAGGCCGGCAGTCGATATATCCGCTACCGCAAGCTCGGGTGTGGGAGTCGGTGCGGATGCGGCTACGGCTGGCGCGACGGATCCGGTGCCGGTTTCCACGAAAGAAGGTTTGCAGTCGGTCATCCTTTCACCGCAACGCCGGGCCGCAGTCATCAACGGCCAAACGGTCGAATTGGGCGGCAAAGTCGGCGACGCTACACTCGTCGAAGTGCGGGAGAGCAGCGTAGTGTTGCAGGGGGCGCAGGGCAAGCGGGTGATGGAATTATTTCCCGGAGTGCATTTGATGAAAATGGAGCCGGTTAAGCCTGCGATGCAGAAGGTAAGAAAAGAAGTGACGCCGGTATCCGCAAAAAACAAGAAGAAAAAACACGTTGCCAAGAAAAAAATCGCTGGGACAGCTTGCCCAGAGCAAAACAAGGACGAGAGGGAAAGTAAATGAAGCGACTATTGGGAATGCTGGTGCTGCTCTTTGTGAGTGCGTGCTCGTCACCGAATATCAAGACCAGCACGGTAGTCAAAATCAATAAGGAGATGGATGCGCTGGTGAATGAAAGCGTTTCCCCCAGCAAGCCGGAAGCCGTGAATAAAGCGCTGCTGCCGCCGTTGACGATGGCGCTGCCCAAGGTTGAAAGCGGCCCGCTGGATGCGCGCTTTGACTTGACGGTCAACAATACTCCGGCCAAAGAAGTGTTTGCCGCCATCGGTTCGGGCACGCGCTACAACATGCTGCCGCTGCCCGGTGTGGAAGGCAATATCACGCTGAATCTCAAGGACGTGACGGTGTTCGAGGCGCTGGACACGATACGCGCGCTATACGGTTACGAGTACAAGGTGGAAGGCAAGAGTATTTATATTCAGCCTGTGACGCTGCAAATCAAACTGTTCAAGATCGACTATCTTGCGGCGATGCGCGATAGCACCTCTTCGCTTTCGGTGAAAGCATCGGGTCAGGCGAGTGCAACGGTGCTTCCCGGCGTAACGACGGCGGGAACAAATGCGGCTACCGCTGCCAATAATTCCAGCTCGATTTCGACCAAGCAATCTTCCGCAGATTTCAACTTCTGGGAGAATCTGGACAAGGCGCTGAATGCGATCATTACGCCAAAAGATAAAGATAAGGCGAGCCAAGGCGAGCGCAGTGTGGTGATCAACCGCATGTCGGGTGTCATCGTTATTCGCGCCATGCCGGAAGAGTTGCGCAATGTGGCGGAATTTTTGAAAGCGTCGCAATTGTCGGTTGAGCGTCAGGTAATTATCGAAGCGAAATTCGTTGAGGTGACGTTGAGCGACAGCTTTCAGTCGGGGGTGAACTGGGGGGTGTTTGGCCAGGGCGGAGTCCAGAATCGGGTTTCTGCCGGAGTCGTTGCGCAGGGCGGAACATTGCTGCCGAACGCGGCGGGAGGCGCTGCCCAATCGCTGAGTAATTCGGCCATTACCGCTGTGCCCGGATCCAGTTTGGGCGGTGTTGCCACCGGCGCATCGGGCTCGCTTTTCGGCTTGGCATTGCAAACCAATCAGTTTGCCGCCATGTTGAATTTCCTCGAATCGCAAGGCAGCGTGCATGTGCTGTCCAGCCCGCGCATCGCGACCTTGAACAACCAGAAAGCGGTATTGAAAGTGGGCACGGACGAGCCGTATGCGACCGGGTTTACCCCTGGCACCTCCACGAGTGTTGCCGGCGGAACCAATACCTTGCCTACGCCGATCTATACGCAAATATTTTCGGGCATCGCATTGGATGTGACGCCGCGCATCAATGAAAAAGACGAGATTATCCTGCATGTCCATCCATCCATCAGCGTGGTGACTTCAATACCTAAAGATACTGGCACTACAAGCGCCCTCGGCTCGAACGTGACGATGGGGATGGCGAGAACCAGTATCGAGGAAACGGATAGCGTGGTGCGCGCCAAAGACGGGCAGATCGTGGTGATCGGCGGTTTGATGAGCCAGAGCACGACTTCATCCGAATCCGGGCTGCCGGGCTGGGTTAAATCCATTTTCGGTCAAACCAGCAAGACTTCGGAAAAGCGCGAACTGGTCATTTTGCTCAAACCGACCGTGGTGGATAGCGACAAGGATTGGTCGGACGACATCACGCGTAGCCGCGACCGCATGAACGGGATGTCCCACTAACGGATTGCGCCGATGTACCTAGAGCAATTCGGTCTGCGCGAATTCCCGTTCTCGCTGACTCCCGATACCAGTTTCTTTTTCGCCTGCTCCAATTATCAGGAAGCGTTGAATACTCTGCTGGTCGCCGCGCGCAGCGGCGAAGGCTTCATCAAGATTGTCGGTGAAGTGGGCAACGGCAAAACCCTGCTGTGCCGAAAATTTCTTGCCACCCTCAATTACGACAAAAACTCCACTACAGCCATCGGAACGCAGGACGCATCTGCCGCAGAGCGCGCCGGGGCGAGATTCATCACCGCATACATCCCGAATCCTTATCTCGAACCGCGCAGCTTGTTGCTGGCGCTGGCGGGAGAGTTCCGCATCGAATTGGACAGCACAGTCGATCAGCACCAGTTGCTGAAAGAGCTGACATTTGCATTGCTCAACTTTGCCCGCGAAGGCAAGCGCGTGCTGGTGTGTCTGGACGAGGCGCAGGCAATGCCTTTGGAAAGCCTGGAAGTACTGCGCCTGCTGACCAATCTGGAAACCGAGAAGCGCAAATTGATGCAGGTAGTGTTGTTCGGACAGCCGGAACTGGATGAGCGTCTCAAACATAATTCAGTGCGGCAATTGCGCCAGCGCATCAGTTTCCAATACGACTTGAAAGGCTTGCGTCAGGACGAGCTGGATCGCTATTTGCGGCACCGTCTGCTGGTGGCCGGATACAAGGGCGAGACGCTGTTCCGTCCCGGGGCGGTGGCTATGCTGCATCGCGTCACGCGCGGGACGCCGCGGCTGGTGAACATCATCGCCCATAAAGCATTGCTGTTAGCCTACGGCGAAGGCCGTTCGCAGGTGATGACGCGGCATATTCGCGGCGCCGCTGCGGATACGCCGGAAGCGCGCAAGGATTGGATGGTTTGGATATGGGGCAGTTTCGCCGCGTTCGTGCTGGTGATGTTGACGTTAATCGGGGTGTGGCTGCAATGAGTTTGATCAACCAAGTATTGAACGATCTGGAGAAGCGCGGCGCGAATGTCCCGCAGGCGGAGATGGCCGTACGCGCCGTCCCCGCGCAGAATAAACCACAAGGCTGGCTGTATCCGGTTATAGGCGCGGTGCTGCTGGGTGTCGTTGCGGCGGTGTGGTGGATAGCGCACCGGCATATCGCCCCCTCCCCGGCGGTCGCAAGCATTGCGCCGATTGCCGCCGGCAATGCGCAGGCGGTTTCTCCGGTTGCGGCAGCATCGCAGCCTCAAGCCGAGTCTCAGGTGGCGGCTGCCGAACAAGTCGACGGTCAGGAGTACGCCATTGCATCGCGTTTGAGTTTTGAACTCAGCTCGATTCCTATGCCGAATAGTCTGCGCGGCAAGCCGCTGGTCGAGATGGCAGTGCCGGTTCCTGTTCCGGATAACCCGGTGCCTCCGGTTCCGGTCGGAAAATCCAATGCGGTTGTGCGCTTCGAACCGGCGGCGTCGGTCACGATGCAGATGAAGAAGGTGAGTCCGCAGCAGCAGGCCGAGAATGAATACCGTAAGGCCAATCTGCTGGCGCAGCAGGGACAATTGAAAGAAGCCGCGGCCGGGTATGAAGCCGCATTGCATTTGGATCCCCTGCATACCATGGCACGCGAAGCGCTGGTGGCGGTGTTGCTGGAAAGCAAGCGCAATGCGGATGCGGAAAAGTCGCTGCAAGAAGGCCTTAAACAGAATCCGAAACAGACGCACTTTGCGATGCTGCTGGCGCGCTTGCAGGTGGAGCGCAATGCCCTGCCGCAGGCGCTGGAAGGTCTGGAGAAGACACTGCCATATGCCGATCAGCAGGCCGACTATCAGGCGTTCATGGCGGCGCTGCTGCAAAGGCAGAGCCGCCACAAAGAGGCGATCACGCATTACCAGATCGCATTGCAGATTTCGCCCAGTTCGGGCCTGTGGTTTATGGGCTTGGGTATTTCGCTGCAAGCGGTGCAACGCAAAGAGGATGCGTTGGATGCGTATAAACGCGCTATTGATACGCGCAGTCTGAGTCCCGAATTGCAGGCGTTCGTCATGCAGCGCATGAAAGAAATCAAGGAACCCAAAGAAGCCAAGTAGCGGTTGTTCAGTGCGGTAAAGTGCGCGCTATTACCCATGCGCTGATTTGACTTGCTCCGGCCTGCCGCAACGTGCGCGCCAACTCTTCGATAGACGCTCCTGTCGTCATCACATCATCCACGATGGCGAGATGTTTGCCGCTCAAATCTGCCGTGCAGGTGAACGCCTTGCGCATATTTTTACCGCGCTCCTGCCAGCGTAACGAAGATTGCGGTGTGGTGTTGCGGGTGCGCTCACAGACATCGGTCAGTAGCGGAATGTCCAGCCGTTTACCCAGTGCTTTCGCCAGCAGCAGTGACTGGTTAAAGCCGCGTTCGCGCAGACGCAGCGGATGTAGCGGCATGGCGATTAAGGCGTCGGGGCGTTGCTCGATGCGCTGCGCGAGTGCGGCGGCGAGCTGTTCGACCAAGACCAGTTGTTCGGAAAATTTCACTGCCTGAATCAGTTTGTCGAGCGGGAAGGCGTAGGCGTAGGCGGCGACGGTATGGCTGAAGGCGGGCGGGTGTTGCAGGCAGCGGCCGCAGGTCGCGCCGTCGTGGGTGGGCAGGGCGCAGACGGGGCAGTGGGCAACTCCAAGGCGCGGCAGGTCAGCATCACAGGCCTTGCACCAAACGCCGTCGCGGCTGAGTGCGCCGCATAACACGCACGGCTGCGCGGGTAGGAGTTGCCTAAAAAATGAACTGCTGTTCAGGTGTGTATTTTTCAAAATTGACAGCGCGGGTGGATTAATCGAAGATGCCGCCTTTCAAATTTTGCCTATTCTGCCATGCAAACCCAAGCCGTAAAGTTTTATTCCCCCGCATCCTCCACCCAGCAAGAAGGCCAGCGCTGGTCGGTTGCCGACATCGAGGCGCTGTTCAAATTGCCGTTCTCCGATCTGATGTTCCGCGCGCAGCAAATTCACCGCGAACATTTCGATCCGAATGCGGTGCAGTTGTCCACTTTGCTGTCGATCAAGACCGGCGGCTGCTCCGAGGATTGTGGCTACTGTCCGCAGTCGGCATTTCACAATGCGGGCGTGGAAAACAAAAAAATGCTGGATGTGAGCGAAGTGGTGAAAGCCGCCAAGGCTGCGCAGGACGCGGGCGCGGACCGCTTCTGCATGGGCGCGGCATGGCGCGAGCCTTCCAAAGAAGACATGGCTGCCGTGGTGGAAATGGTCAAGGAAGTGCGCGCGCTGGGCATGGAAACCTGCGCCACGCTGGGCATGCTGAACGACGAGCAGACCGAGCAGTTGCGCGCAGCCGGGCTCGATTACTACAACCACAACCTTGACACCACGCCGGAGTTTTACGGCAACATCATCAGCACCCGCGATTATCAGGATAGGCTGGACACCTTGGAGCGTGTGCGCAAGGCGGGCATGCACGTGTGCAGCGGCGGCATCGTCGGCATGGGCGAAAACCTCACGCAGCGCGCCGGACTGATCGCGCAACTGGCGAACATGGAGCCGTATCCCGAGAGCGTGCCGATCAATAACTTGGTCAAAGTCGAAGGCACACCGCTGGCGGAGCAGGAAGACATCGACCCGCTGGATTTCGTGCGCACCATTGCCGTGGCGCGCATCACCATGCCTACCGCCCGCGTGCGCCTCTCCGCCGGGCGGCAGCAGATGAGCGATGCGATTCAGGCGCTGTGCTTTTTGGCGGGTGCCAACTCCATTTTCTACGGCGACCAGTTGCTGACGACGGGCAACCCCGATGTGGAACGTGATCGCAAGTTGATGGATAAGCTTGGTATGTATCCGTTCGCTGAAAAACACTAAGTGTTAGCGCGGTAGTGAGCTCAGCGCAAAACCTTAACCCCCCTCAATCCCCCCTTGTCAGGGGGGATGACGTAGCTCTTGGTTCAGCGTGCGGAAGTAAAGTGACTGCGGATGCTCCTACCCTGAAAAGGGGAGGCCGGGAGGGGTTAGTCTTTTTGCCTTACGACAAAAGACTCACTGTGTTGGCGAGAGAAAATCGAAAAAATCCCACGCCCGCAGAACAAAAAATGTGGTCGGAAATATTGAGCCGCAAGCAATTTGCCGAATACAAATTCTCCCGCCAGAAACCCATCGATCATTTCATCGTTGATTTTTACTGTGCGAAATTGAGATGGGTGATTGAGATTGATGGCGATAGTCATGCCGAACAAATTGAGTACGACGCGAGCAGAACCGCGTTGCTTCAACGGCATGGTTTGAGCGTAATCCGTTCGAGAATCGTGATGTGCTGAACAATATCTCTGGTGTTTATGATGATCTGATGGGACGGCTCGGCTGATGTTTTCTGAATTACAAAAAGAATTGAACGAGCGAGCCTCGCAAGGCCTGTTGCGCAAACGGCGCACTTTAGCCACGCCGCAGTCGCCCCACATCACCGTGGACGGCAAGCCTTATCTTGCTTTTTGCAGCAACGATTACCTCGGTCTCGCCAATCACCCGCAGCTTAGTGCCGCTTTGCAGCAGGGCGCGCGGCAATGGGGTGTGGGTTCGGGGGCGGCGCATCTGGTGAGCGGGCATTTTGATGCGCACCATCAGCTCGAACAGCAACTCGCGGCCTTTGTCGGCAAGCCTGCCGCGCTGTTGTTTTCCACCGGTTATATGGCCAACCTCGGCGTGGTGCAGGCGCTGGTGGGCAAGGGCGATACGGTGTTTGCCGACAAGCTCAACCACGCTTCGCTGAACGACGCGATGCTGTTGTCGCGCGCGGAGATGAAGCGTTTCCGCCACGGCGATATGGCGCAACTGGCGAACTATCTGGAGCAAACCAAGAGCGGGCGCAAACTGGTCATCACCGACGCGGTGTTCAGCATGGACG
>JBBIJL010000044.1:0-13673 GCA_037446005.1 Gallionellaceae bacterium
TATGGCATCGCCATGGGCGAGGCGTGGCGCGCCACGGCCAGCATCAGCACCGCGTACAAGGCGCCGACGTTTACCGACCTGTACGGGCCGGCGTTTTGGGGCAGCAATGCGAACCTGCACCCCGAGCGCTCGAACAACCGGGAACTCGGGCTGCACTACGCCGCCGAGGCGCAGCAACTGCATCTGGTGTATTTCGACAACCGCATCAGCGACCTCATTGCCGCCGACAATACCTGGACGCTGCAAAACTTGAACTCGGCGCGTATCGACGGTGTGGAAGCGACCTATGCCGCCCGGTTCGGACAGACGGCGATCAGGGCCGCATTGACGCAGCAAAATCCGCGCGATGAGCAAACCGGTCTGGTGTTGTTGCGCCGTGCCAAATTTTTTGCCAATGCGGGAGTGACGCAACAGTTGGGGCAGTGGACAGTGGGCGGGGAATGGCAGCACAGCGGCGAACGCGAAGATTACGACATCAACACGTTCACGCGCACCAAGCTGGCGGCCTACAACGTGGTGAACGTCAGCGCCGGTTATGCCGTGGATAAGCATCTGAATGTGTCGTTGCGCGCGGACAACCTGTTCAATCAGGATTACATGCTGGCGCACGGCTATAACACTTTGGGGCGCACCCTGTTCCTCGGGTTGAGCTACCAGTAGTAAATCGGGGCGCAAAAGCGTGATTCGCCTTTTGTGCCCCCCCCTTTTCTGTTAAAGTTCCCGCCACTATTTCACTGGCGGAAACGCACACGGAGGTTATATGAAAACACTTCAAAGTCGTTCAGGGATGCTGATTGCCGGGCTGGTGCTGGCGATGGCACTCACCCGCTTCAACCATTTCGGTTCGTCGGTATCGCTGCCGGACGCATCGTTGGCCGTGTTCTTTCTGGGCGGGCTGTATCTGGCGCGTTTTTCCGGCGCGCTGTGGGTATTCACCGCCCTGTTGGGTGAAGCCGCGCTGGTCGATTACTACGCCATCAGCGTGCAGGGCACCAGCGACTGGTGCGTTACGCCCGCCTACGGCTTCCTCGCTTTTGCGTATGCCGCCATGTGGTTTGCCGGGCACTGGTTCGCGTCGCGTTACACGCTGACCGGCAAAAGTTTGTTGAACCTGTTTGCGGTGGTGACCGTGGCGAGTGCCATAGCGTTCGTCATTGCCAATACGAGCTTCTATCTGTTCTCCGGTCGTTATGCGGAAATGAGCGCGACTGAATACACCTCGCGCGTGGCGCAATATTTCGGTTCTTACGTGGCCGTGGCGCTGCTGTATGTGGCGTGCGCGGTGGCTGCCCAGATGGTTTTCGCTCTCCTGAAAGGCAAGGCGCAACGCGATTCTCATGTTGCCTGAATGCCGTTTTGAAATACTCAAGGCGGCCCTCTCACAAACGGGGTGCCCGCTTTGAATATGACCACTCTCCAGTTGTACGCCCGCCTGCTCGGCTACGTTAAGCCGTACTGGAAGGCGTTTGCCGTGTCCATCCTCGGTATCGCCGTGTCCGCGGCCACCGAGCCTTTGCTGCCGGCGCTGCTCAAGCCTTTTCTGGACGGCACCTTCGTCCAGAAAGACGACGTGGTGATGCGCTGGGCGCCCGTCTTTATCCTGGTGATTTTCTTCGTGCGCGGTCTCGCCAGCTTCTTCGGCTCTTACGCGATCCATTGGGTGGGCAACACGCTGGTGATGGATTTGCGCGCCGAGATGTTCCGCAAGCTGGTGTCATTGCCCACGCGCTTCTATGACGACCACGCCACCGGTTCGCTGATTTCCAAGCTCACCTACGATGTCACCAATGTTACGGCGGCGGCCACCAATGTGGTGACCATTACCATCCGCGACTCCATCATTCTGGTCGGGCTGCTGGGCTGGCTGTTTTATCTGGATTGGAAGCTGACGCTGCTGTCGTTGATCGTAGCGCCCATCGTCGCGCTGGTGATCCACACCATCAACCGCCGCCTGCGTTCATCCAGTCGCGACACGCAGCGCGCAATGGGCAACATCACGCAAGTCATCGAAGAGAGCGTGACCGCGCACAAGGTGGTCAAACTGTTCGGCGGTCAGCATTACGAGCAGGAACGCTTTCAGACAGAAATCAACGGGGTGCGCCAGCACTTGATGAAGCAGGCCGTTGCCGCTGTGGCCAATGTGCCCATCGTGCAGATGGTGGCCGCAATCGCGGTATCCCTCGTGATCTATCTGGCCATCGGGCAGGCCAAGAGCGACACCTCCACCGTGGGCGGCTTCCTGTCTTTCGTGACGGCCATGCTGATGATTACCGCGCCGCTGAAGCGCCTGACCAGCGTGAGCGAATTCATGCAGCGCGGATTGGCGGCGGCGGAAAGCGTGTTCGAGCTGATCGACACGCCGGGCGAAACGGATACCGGCAAGGAAACCATCGCGCGCGCCAAAGGCAATCTCGCGTTCGAGCATGTGAGCCTGTCTTATCAGGCGGACGAACGTCTGGCGTTGCAGGACATCTGCCTCGACATTCCCGCCGGACAATCGGTCGCGCTGGTCGGCGCATCCGGCAGCGGCAAGAGCACAATGGCCAATCTCGTGCCGCGTTTCTATCTGCCGACCAGCGGGCGCATCACGCTGGACGGACACGACCTTGCCGACCTCACTCTGGCAAGTTTGCGTTCCAATATCGCGCTCGTGAGCCAAGAAGTGGTGCTGTTCAACGACACCATCGCCGCCAATATCAGCTACGGCCAGATGCGCGAAGTGCCGGAAGAGGAAATCATCGCCGCCGCCCAAGCCGCGCACGCGATGGAATTTATCCGCGAACTGCCGCACGGCCTGAAGACGCTGGTGGGCGAAAAGGGCGTGCGCTTATCCGGCGGGCAACGCCAGCGCTTGGCCATCGCGCGCGCCATTCTCAAGGATGCGCCCCTGTTGATTCTGGACGAGGCCACCTCGGCGCTGGATAGCGAATCCGAGCGCCATGTGCAGGCCGCGCTGGAAACTCTGATGCAGGGCCGCACCACTCTGGTCATCGCGCATCGCCTGTCCACCATCGAAAAGGCCGACCGCATCGTCGTGATGCAAAAGGGCCAGATCGTCGAGACGGGAACGCATCGCGAATTGCTGGGTAAAAACGGCGTCTATGCGCAGCTGCACCGCATCCAGTTCGAGTGGCACGATGCCGAGAAAGAGAAGAATTCCGGGAATTGAGTTGACAGCTTTGGCTTGGCTCGTTAAATTTATACCCCAGCATTTCAGTCAACCAAATTCAACCCCCTCAAGGAGACCATCATGGCAGTTCTAGTAGGCAAGGCAGCCCCGGATTTCACCGCAACCGCAGTGTTGGGCAACAACGAAATCACCGACATCACGTTCTCCAAAGTCACCAAGGGCAAATACGCCGTGGTGTTCTTCTACCCGCTGGACTTCACCTTCGTGTGCCCTTCCGAACTGATCGCGTTCAATCACCGTCTGGAAGAATTCAAGAAGCGCAATGTTGAAGTGTTGGGCGTTTCCATCGACTCGCAATTCAGCCACTTGGCCTGGAAAAACACCCCGGTGGAAAAGGGTGGTATCGGCAACGTGGGCTACACACTGGTGGCCGACGTGAAGCACGAAATCTGCAAAGCCTACGACGTTGAGTCCGACGGCGGCGTAGCCTTCCGCGGCTCTTTCCTGATCGACCGCGCCGGTGTGGTGCAGCATCAAGTGGTGAACAATCTGCCGTTGGGCCGCAACATCGACGAAATGCTGCGCATGGTTGACGCGCTGCAATTCACCGAAGAGCACGGTGAAGTTTGCCCGGCTGGCTGGAACAAGGGCAAAGCAGGTATGAACGCATCTCCCGAAGGCGTTGCAAAATATCTGGCATCGCACGCCAAAGAACTGTAAGCGTAACGTTTGCAGCAACAAGCAAAAGGCTCCTGCGGGAGCCTTTTGCTTTTTGTGTGAACACTCATCAATGTGCGGTTAATATTGCGGCGATCCATTACGGGAAGAACTTTGTGATTAACCATCGAAAAACATTGAATATGCCGTTGTTGTCGTTGGGCATGATGGCAGTGCTGGTGGCGCAGTTTTTGTCCGCGCTGGCCGACAATGCCATTCTGATCGCGGCCATCGCCATCGTTAAATCCCAAGGTCTCCCCAACCTTGTGCCGATGTTGCAAGAAGCGTTCGTGATTCCCTTCATTTTGCTCGCGCCTTTTGTCGGGCAGATTGCGGATGGCTTCCCCAAAGGCCGTGTGATGCTGGTGGCGAACTTGCTCAAACTGGCGGGGGCAATCGCCATGGTGTACGGCGTCAACCCGCTCACCGCTTACGGCATGATCGGCATCGGCGCGGCGATGTATTCACCCGCCAAGTACGGCATTCTCACGCAGATGTTCGGCCCTGCCGCACTGGTACGCGCAAACGGCATGATGGAAGGCTCGACCATCGTGGCGATTTTGCTCGGCGTGATACTGGGCGGCTGGCTGGCCGACCATTCGCTGAGCTGGGCGTTCACCGGCGTCGTTGCCGCGTATGGCATAGCCGCATTCGCCAACTTGTTCATCCCGGCGCTGCCCGCAGAAAATGCCGATGGCAGTTTTCATCCGTGGTTGTTGCTCAAGAAATTCTTTGCGTCGCTGTCGTTGCTGTTCAAGAACCCGGACTCCCGTTTCAGCCTGTTGGGCACGAGCGTGTTTTGGGGGAGCGGTACGACGTTGCGCCTGATGCTGTTCGCCTGGGTTCCCGCCGCTTTGCTCATCACCGACAACCAGACGCCGGCCAATCTGATGGGCGCAGTCTCTATCGGCATTGTGCTGGGAGCGGTTGGTGCCGGGCTGTGGATATCGTTGGCTAACGTCAACCGTGCGCTGTTGGGCGGCTTGCTGTTAGGCCCGGCTATCCTTGTGCTCGCTTTCGTTCACGATCTCGCCTTTGCTTATGTGCTGATGGTCGCTATCGGTATCTGCGGCGGCTCATTCGTCGTGCCGCTCAATGCCCTGCTGCAAGAGCGCGGGCACGAGAGCATCGGGGCAGGCAATGCGCTGGCCGTGCAGAATTTTGCCGAGAACATCGCGATGCTGGTGTTTGTGGGGGGATATAGCGCGGCGACGGCGGCGGGCATCCCGGTAACGGTGAGCGTAGCGGTGTTCGGGCTGGTCATGCTGCTGCTGATCGGGGCGTTGGCGGTATTCAGGTCAAGGCGTATTGAGCGGTAAATTATGAGGGCAAAAATGGAGCAGGCATTTAAGATGGCGATGAAAATCTTTCTGCTGTTGGTGGGAAGTGTGATGCTGGTGGGCGGCGGTATTTGCGCCGTGACGGATGCGTATTTTGCGGTGGTGAGTGCATTCCGACCGGGGGGTGGTTTCGGAAATGGTTTTCTCATACTGCTTACCGTTGTTGCATTGCTGATCGCCTGGGCGGGCTGGTGGGCGATCAAATTTTCTGGTTTCGGGCAAACCAAACGTTCTCCAAAGGAAGTCGAACCTGAAGTGAATGAAGAAGCCGAAAAATAGTTGTGGCCTTGTTGGTGGGAATACAGGAGAAGTAGAAATGAAACATCAAGTTCAATGGCTGGCGCTGGTGATGGTGTTAGTCAGCGGGGTCGCAGGTTCGCTGGGCTGCGCGACGATGGCGGCTTCGAATTACGTGAATAAAGGCGATTCGGAGTTTTACTACAAGCCCATCCTATCGGATGAGATCGTCGCCATCGGTCGTCCCGACGCAGCGTTGGCGAAAGAGTTGGAGCAGCCGAACGCGGTTGCTTTCATCGGTCTGAAAAACACCTATCTGCTATACAAGGGCGGCGAAGAACTGGAACGCATCTCGCAGTTGAAACTGGAAGGCCGTCGTATGGATATTGATGCGACCAGAAGCTACAAGCTGTATCTGAAAGACAAGCAAGTTTGGGGTGAGCTGGTGCTGAGCTATGGCGGCGACAAGCCGATTGCCGCAGCAGAAGTGGCCGAGCTGGAAAAGGGCGGCTTTGCTCTTGCGCCGAGGTCGAATGGTCAGCTCTATCAGAAAAAGGTCAATATCGAGGGAGTGGTCTATCCGGCGCTCAAGCTTTCTGACGAGCAGATGTCAAAACTGGGAGCGCGCCGCGCATTCAATCTGTACAACCCGCGCGATGCCAAGCCACCCATGCTGGGCAAAATCCTCAAAGCACCGCTGATCGCGGCGGGGGTGGTTGCCGATATCGCGTTGATTCCCGTATATGCAGTTGGTGTTGGCGTGACGGTGATTATTCTTTCGACAAATTGAATATCGTGTTTCCAATCACCGCGCATCCACACTTACTCCATGCCGTATTTGAAGCCGCCGCACTTTCCATTGGCGCGTTCTATTACCGCTGGCAACAACAGCGTGCGGGCGTGCCGCTGGCTGCATTGATGGAGGGTGGGCGCTTCGCCGTGCTGCTGGGCTGCATCTTTGACGCAGCCATCGGCAACAAACTGGTGTTCTGGATCGAGATGCCGCATTTGTTGCCGCTGTACTGGAGCAAACTGGAAGTGTGGTTCGCGGGGCAGAGCATGGTGGGTGGTTTGCTGGGCGGGCTCATCGGTGTGGAGCTGGCGAAAAAACTTTCCGGTGTGCACGGTTCGACCGGCGATGCGTTTGTGTTCCCGGTCTTGCTGGGGTTGATGATCGGGCGTACCGGCTGCTTCATCGCGGGGCTGGAAGACGGCACGTTCGGTCTGCCCACCAACTTGCCATGGGGTATCGACTTTGGCGATGGCATCCTGCGCCACCCGACGCAGCTTTACGAGATCGTCTTTGCGGCACTGTTGTGGCTGCTGTTGCGGCGTGTGCGTTTGGGTTGGGCTGCGCAACCGGGGTTGTTGTTCAAAGCAATGCTGAGCAGCTACTTGCTGTGGCGTTTGCTGGTGGATGGTTTCAAGCCCGTGCCATTCGATTATGGCTTCGGCTGGTCTGGCATACAGGTGGTGTGTGCGTTGGCGCTGTTGATCTACATGCCGTTGTCCATTACACAATGGCGAAAAATGAAAGAAGCCTGATGAACCGAAAGAATCGACCCTGGTTGTTCTACGACACCACCGCATCCGTGTGCTCCACCTGCCTGCGCCAAGTCGAGGCCAAGATCATCATCAAAGATGAAGATGTGTTTCTGGAAAAATGGTGTCCCGCGCACGGCTTCGAGCGCACCCTGATCTGCGACGAGGCCGAGTACTACCGCCTGTGCCGCGAAGTCTATGTGAAGCATCCCGAGATGCCTGAGCAGTTCGACACCAAGATGCTCTACGGCTGTCCTTACGATTGCGGCCTGTGTCCCGACCACATGCAGCACTCCTGCCTGTCGGTGCTGGAGATCACCGACAACTGCAACCTCACCTGCCCCGTGTGCTATGCCGAATCCGCACCGCAGCAAAAGCACCGCCCCTTGAGCGATGTGATCGCCATGCTGGATGCAGTGGTGGCGAACGAGGGTGAACCGGATGTGGTACAAATCTCCGGCGGCGAGCCGACGCTGCATCCCGATTTCTTCGCCATCCTCGATGCCGCGAAGAACCGCCCCATCAAACACCTGATGGTCAATACCAACGGCTTGACGATTGCGACCGACCCGGTGTTTGCGGAAAAGCTGGCGCACTATTCGCCGGGGCTGGAGATTTATCTGCAATTCGATTCGCTCAAGGACGACACACTCAAACAACTGCGCGGCGCGACGCTGGCCGACGTACATCAACGCGTGTTGGAGCGCTTGGACAAACTCTCCATCTCCACCACGCTGGTGATGACCGTACTGCCCGGCATCAACGACGACCAGATCGGCGAAGTCATCCAGCATGCGCTGCAATGGAAATGCGTGCGCGGCGTGACCCTGCAACCCGTGAGCGATGTGGGGCGGAAAACGGTGGAAGGACAAGGCAAGCGCCTCACCGTGAGCGGCATCCGCCGCACCGTCGCCGAGCAATCTCAGCTCTTCACCAAAGAGGATGTCGTGCCCGTGCCATGCAACCCCGATACGCTGGCGATGGCCTACGCGCTCAAGCTTGGCGGCAAGGTCATCCCGTTGACGCGCCACCTCGGGCCGGACGCGCTGCTGGCCGGGCCGCGCAACACCATCGTGTTCGAGCGCGACCCCGCGCTCAAAGAGCAAGTGTTCAAACTCTTCTCCACCAACCACTCGCCGGAATCGCAAGCCTCCTGCCTCTCCGACCTGCTGTGCTGCCTACCCAAGATCGCCGCACCCAAGCTGAGCTACGAGAACGTGTTCCGCGTGCTCATCGTGCAGTTCATGGATATTCACAACCTCGACCTGCGCGCGCTGAAAAAATCCTGCGTGCATTTCGCGCAGCCGGACGGCAAACTAATCCCGTTCGAGACTTACAACTTGTTTTATCGCAGCAAGCGGATGGAGCAAACGTTGATGATTCGGGCGGAGATTGCCAAGAATACCAGCCAGCGAAAATAGATAGCGCCAAAACCCGATCTGTATATCTGGATGCGGCTGCAAGTTTCACGTCCCGATTTTTGATTGCATCCTTACGCCACATTCTGCAATATCCGTCCGCGATGGTTTCCTCCCGACAAAAATATGCTGGATGTTTTTCCGGATACCTGTGTCGTTCGGCATTGGTGCTCGCGCTATTTTTTCCTTTGTCCGCGCTTGCCGGAGAACCCGTTGCTGAAGTTCCGGCTGCCGCAAAAAAGAAGTTCTCGACATACCTCGACCCTATGCTTGATGTGCCGCGCGAATACGTGTCGCAGAAGTTCGTCGATTTTGCCGGCCGGGTGGATGGCTTCTTCGGCAATGATCTGAATTATCAGGAGAGTAACAAAAGCGTGCTCCAGTTCGATCTTACCCGTCTGATCGAGCAGGGCACCGGCCACAATGCCGTGCTGTCTTACCGGGCCAAGCTGCATTTGCCGACGGCGGAGAAACGCCTGCATTTATTGCTGGAAACCAACCCCGATAAAAATCTGCCGGGAGCCACGGGAACGCAAGTGCAGCAAGGCAAAGCGTCGATTTTCAGAGAGGTCACCGCGCCGGACAGCTATTCCGCCGCCTTGCGTTTCGAAAATGCGGAGGACAGTCCCTGGCGTTTTAGTGCGGATACGGGCATCAAGCTTGAGGGCGTATCGCTACAGCCGTTTGCGCGCAGCCGGGGAAGTTTCACCGAGCCGGTGGGGCCTGTGCAACTGCGCTTGGCGGAGTCGCTGTTCTGGTTCAACACGGTAGGCGCGGGCGAGAACACGCAGTTCGACGCCGAATATTTTTTCAGCGAGCCGTTGTTGTTCCGCGCCACGAGCAGCGCCACATGGCTGCACGACAAACAGAATTTCGATCTGCGCCAGGATCTTTCGCTCTACCAGGTGCTCGACGAGCACGCGTCCCTGCTCTATCAGTTGAGCGCCATCGGAGTCAGCAAGCCGCAAACGGAAGTGTCGGAATATGTTGCTCTGCTGCTTTACCGCCAGCGCTTTCTGCGCGACTGGATGTTCGTCGAGTTGAGCCCGCAACTGCATTATCCCAAAGTGAACGACTACCGCTCTGTTGCGCAATTCGTCGTGCGGCTGGAGATATTGTTTTCCAAATAGGGTGTTCTGGAGCGAGAGCATCGGGCAGATGTTCCTCAAAGCAGGCGCCTCCTTCATCCCCGTAACACGTTGCGGTTTTGCCTGCCGCCCCCGTCCCCATTGGGGCGGCGGGTGCATTATTCCGCGCAACTTGATTTACAATTGCCGCCGCATTTTTCAATCGGGTGAGGCTGGGCATGTTGATCTGGTTTGTCGTCATTTATCTGCTGTTCTCCGTGGGCGTCGGCCTGTACGCTTCGCGGCGGGTGCACAATTCCCGCGACTATGTGGTGGCCGGACGCAACCTGCCTTTACCCATCGTGACCGCCACGGTATTCGCCACCTGGTTCGGCGCCGAAACGGTGCTGGGCATCTCCGCCACGTTCGTGAAAGAAGGCTTGGGCGGCGTGGTGGCCGATCCGTTCGGGGCAAGCATGTGCCTAGTTATCGCGGGACTGTTTTTCGCGCCGCTGCTGTATCGCATGAACCTGCTCACCATCGGCGACTACTACCGCGCGCGCTACAGCCGCATGGTCGAACTGGTGATGACGATCTGCATCATGATCTCGTATCTCGGCTGGGTATCGGCGCAGGTCACGGCATTGGGGCTGGTATTCAATCTGGTCACCGGCGGCGCCATCGAACAATCGACCGGCATGTTCATCGGCACGGCCATCGTGCTGACCTACACCATGTTCGGCGGGATGTGGTCGGTGGCGCTGCTGGATTTCGTGCAGATGACGGTCATCATGGCGGGCATGCTGCTGATCGCCGTGCTGGTGAGCGGCGATGTCGGCGGCGTGAGCAATGTGGTGAATCACGCGCAGGCTGCGGGCAAGTTGCAATTCTTGCCGCAGGGCGGCTACGAAGTCTGGGTGCCTTTCATCGGCGCGGGCATCACCATGATGCTGGGCTCCATTCCGCAGCAGGATGTATTCCAGCGCATGACTTCAGCCAAGGATGAAAAGACTGCGGTGCGCGGCTCGGTCGGGGGCGGCGTGTTGTATTTCGCCTTCGCCTTCGTGCCGATGTTTCTGGCCTATTCCGCCACGCTGATCGACCCCAAAGTGTTTGGTGCGATGATCGAAAGCGACGCGCAGATGGTGCTGCCCAACCTGATTTTGCATCACACGCCGCTGGTGGCACAGGTGTTCTTCTTCGGCGCGCTGTTGTCCGCCATCATGAGCACCGCTTCCGCCACGCTGCTCGCCCCCTCGGTGATGTTCACCGAAAATATTCTTAAGCACTTCGCGCTCAAGCACATGAGCGACCAGCAGATGCTGCGCACCATGCGCATCATCGTGCTGACCTTCGGCGGATTGGTGCTGTGGTTTGCGCTGCATTCCGAGGCGAGCATTTTCAAAATGGTGGAGAACGCTTACAAAATCACGCTGGTCGCCGCCTTCGTGCCACTGGCGTTCGGCTTGTACTGGAAGCGGGCCAATACCCAGGGTGCGCTGCTTTCCATTGTGCTGGGACTGGCCACGTGGCTGCTGCTGGAGGCTTTGCAACCAAGCGCGATATGGCCGCCGCAATTGGCCGGGCTGCTGATGAGCGTGCTCGGCATGTTGCTGGGATCGCTGTTGCCGAATTTCATCGGCAAACACGGGGGTGCACACCATCAACGGCAACATTCGGCTTGAGTGTCATGCTGCTGTCATAATTCATCCATAACATCGCAACTTGTATGCAACAAAAACTATGGGAAATCAAATGACAGCGAACATTCTGCTAGTGGAAGACGAGCCGGCGATTCAGGAGTTGCTTGCGTTCAATGTAACGCAGTGCGGCTATCGTGCTATTCAGGCTCATGACGCAGATAGCGCGCTGGCCTTGATTAACCGCGCCTTGCCCGATTTGATCCTGCTGGATTGGATGTTGCCGGGAATATCCGGTGTGGAACTGGCAAGACGCTTGCGTGCCGATCAGCGCACCAACAACATCCCTATTATCATGCTCACGGCGCGCACGGATGAACGCGATAAAGTGCTCGGTCTGGAATCGGGTGCGGACGACTACATCACCAAACCGTTTTCCCCGCGCGAACTGATGGCGCGCATACGCGCCGTACTGCGCCGCCGGGCGCCGCAGATGAGCGACGAGATCGTGCGCGTGGAAGGACTGGAGCTTTCCCCCGTGACGCACCGCGTGAGCGCGAACGGCAAAAATATCGACTTGGGGCCGACCGAATTCCGCCTGCTGCATTTCTTCATGACCCACGTTGAACGCGTCTACAGCCGCGCGCAATTGCTGGATCAAGTGTGGGGCGATCATGTGTTTGTGGAAGAGCGCACGGTCGATGTGCATATCCGCCGCTTGCGCCAAGCGCTCGAACCGTCCGGCCAGGATAGCCTGGTGCAAACAGTGCGCGGCAGCGGCTACCGTTTCTCGCGCGCATAACGTCGATGGTTCTGGGAGACGTGCCCTGCACGTCTTCGCTCCGCTCTGGAGCAAGAGCCGGCTTGCCGGCGAAAGACACTCAAAAATAAGGCTGCCTGTTCGCGGCTGAAGCCGCTCCTACAGTAATTCCTTCGGCGATATGCAGTGCATGTCGAATGCTTTGGCCACGGCGCGATGGGTGATTTTTCCGTCCGCGATGTTCAGGCCTCTGAGTAATGCGCCGTTATCTTTAAGCGCCTGCTTCCAGCCCTTGTTCGCCAGTTGCAGCACATAGGGCAAGGTAGCATTGGTGAGCGCCAGCGTCGAGGTGCGCGGCACGCCGCCCGGCATGTTGGCAACCGCGTAGTGGATGATGCCGTCAACCACATAGATCGGATTCTCGTGCGTGGTGGGGCGGGTGGTTTCCACGCAGCCGCCCTGATCCACGGCCACATCCACAATCACCGCGCCCGGGCGCATGGTCTTGAGGTCTTCGCGGCGAATCAGCTTGGGCGCAACCGCTCCCGCAATAAGCACGCCGCCGATGACGAGATCGGCCGTGGCGATTTGCTTCAGCAGCGCCTGGCGATTCGAAAAAATCGCCTGCACATTGGCCGGCATCACCTCGCTGAGATAACGCAGCCGCTCCAGCGATACATCCAGCACGGTGACGCTGGCGCCCATTCCCGCCGCGATCTTTGCGGCATGCACACCCACCGTGCCGCCGCCGAGGATGACCACATGCGCGGGCGACACCCCGGGCACGCCGCCGAGCAACACGCCGCGCCCGCCGTAGAGTTTCTCCAGATATTTGGCGCCTTCCTGTACGGCCATACGTCCGGCCACTTCCGACATAGGCGTCAACAAGGGCAGCTCGCCTGCGGGCAATTGCACTGTTTCGTAAGCGATGCAGGTCGCCCCCGAATCCAGATGCGCGCGGGTCAGTTGTTCGTTCGCGGCAAAATGGAAATACGTGAAGACGATTTGTCCCGCGCGCAGGTGCGGCCACTCGACCGCAATCGGCTCTTTCACTTTGACGATCAGCTCCGCCGTAGCCCAGACCGTGGCGGCATCGGGAGCGATGAAAGCGCCGACCGCGGTGTATTCCTCGTCGCCGAAGCTGCTGCCCGCGCCCGCGCCGGTTTCTACCAATACCGTGTGCCCCGCCGCGATGAGCGCTTCGGCGCCGGAAGGCGACAGCGCCACGCGGTTTTCGTTGGTTTTGATTTCTTTGGGAATGCCGATTTTCATACCTTACCTCCGCCGGGTTGTGCGCCAACGATAACAAAAAGCGCAACGGTGTGCGTCGCGCTTTTTTGTCTTGGTGAAACGTCGGTCTGAAACTAGTGCAAGATTAGAATCAGACAGCCAGACCCGCCGCATCAAATAAACCTTCAAACAGAATCGAACTCAGATAGCGCTCGCCCGAATCCGGCAAAATCACCACGATGGTCTTGCCCGCATTCTCGGCCTTTTGCGCCAGTCGCACGGCTACCGCCACGGCCGCGCCGCTGGAGATGCCGGAGATGATGCCCTCCTCGCGCGCCAGACGGCGCGCATACAGCACCGCATCTTCATTCGTCACCTGCTCGATGTCGTCCACCAGCGACAAGTCCAGCGCGCCGGGCACGAAGCCTGCGCCGATGCCCTGTATTTTGTGCGGTGCCGGTTTGAGTTCCTGTCCCGCGCGCTTTTGCGTGAGGATGGGGCTGGCGGAAGGCTCTACCGCCACCGACTTGATCGCCTTGCCTCGGGTCTTTTTGATGAAGCGCGACACGCCAGTGATGGTGCCGCCCGTGCC
>JBBIJL010000045.1:0-13565 GCA_037446005.1 Gallionellaceae bacterium
CCATCAGCCATCTCATGTGGGCTTCCTCGATGCTGGTGAGTGCGGCGAATTCTTGTATGAACCCGGTGCGGGGTAGCCCAGAGCGCGGATGCGCTCGGCGATCAGATCCACTGCCAGCCAACTTTCGTTGTACTGGGTCATGAACATCAGGTGCAGGGTCTGAAACATGGGGCCGGTGACATTCCAGTGGAAGTTGTGGGTTTTGAGATAGAGGGTATAAGTGTCGGCCAGCACGTGTTCGAGGCCTGCGGCAATTTTCTTGCGGTCTTTTTCGGCGATGCCGATATTGATAGGGGTAGGCTTGCTCATGATGTTCTCCTTTGTGGTTGAAGGGACACCGGAGCACTCTATACCCTGCCCGCAGGAATTTCCACATCACTGGCAACAGGGGAAAAGCGGGGGTTGGGAATACGCCGTTGCGAAAATCACGAGCCGATGCGGCGACAGTAGCAGTAGACAAACTGCTGCACGGTGCCGAATGGCGTTTGGTGCGCTTCTTTCTGATGTTTTAACAGTTTGAAGGCCTCGCCGAACTCGTCGTGCAGTTCATCCGCGCGGTAGCGCATGACTGGCAGTCCGCTGCATTGTTCGGGGCCGTCTTCGGCGAAGGTGGCGATGATGACGTGGCCACCGGGTTTGACCGAATAATAGACAGCGCGCACGTAGGCATCACGCTGTTTCTGCGTAGTGAGAAAGTGGAATACGGCACGGTCGTGCCAGATGTCGAAACGCTTGGTCGGCAGCTCGACTTGGGTGATGTCAGCCTCGATCCAATTCACCTTGCCGGCCTGCGCGCCGAGGCGCTGGCGTGCCGCCTCCAGCGCCGCCGCAGAAAGATCGAGCACGCTCAGGTCGCTATAACCTTCCCTGACCAGATCGTCCACCAGCGTCGATGCGCCGCCGCCCACGTCGATGATGCCCGCGTCGCGCGCAACTCCCGTAGCTTTAATCAGGTCGAGCGACAACGCGGCATGTTGCTGAAACCAGCTCACCGCGTCGGTCGATTTGGTCGTGTAGACCTTTTCCCAGTGTTCTTTCGGATACATATCTTTCATCTCCTGCGGCCACTTTTCTTTTAATAGGCTGTTATTGAATCATATTTTACGTCTGGATTTATCGTAAGATTGTCGCCTATGAGAAACGCGCGCCTCTCTTTTGCCGTCGGTTTGCTGCTGGGATTCTACGCCCTGCTATACGGCATGGCGGTTGGAGCAGCCCCGTTAGTGGTCTATCCCGACACCTCTTACTTTTCCATCGCGGATCACGTGGATGTTCTGGAAGACCCCGATGGCACGTTCTCCATCGAGGAGGTAAGCGGCGCGGCACACCGCGACGGCTTCCACCCCGCGTTCCCGCTTGGGAATACGCGTCTCGGTAACGACATCAACTTCGGCCATTCCTCTTCGACCTATTGGTTGCGTGTGGAGCTGGATTCCCGCGAAGCGGCGACCCACCGCATGCTGTTCGAAGTTGCATTCTCATCGCTCGATCACATCTCTTTTTACACGGCGGCAACGGGCGGCTGGCAGCGTTTTGACGCGGGCGATCTCGTGCCTTTCGCGGAGCGTCCGATACCCCATCGCAATTTCGTGTTTCCCCTCAGGTTATCTACAGGACAACAGACGCTCTATCTGCGCGTGCAGTCATCCGGCACGTTGACCCTCCCTTTGCACCTGTGGGAAGAGAGCGATTTCGATCGCTACAACCAAGAAACCTATGGCCTGCTGGCGCTGTATTTCGGCATGTTGCTGGCCCTGATGCTGTACAACCTGCTGCTGTATTTCTCGTTGCGAGAACGAGTCTATCTGACGTATGTCGGCTTCGTCGCTTTTCTGGCGGTAGGTTTGCTGTCATTGAGCGGGTTGGGCAACCAGTTCCTGTGGCCTAACCTGCCTGCTTGGGGTAATGCCGCATTGCCCGTGGGATTCGCCGTGGCCGGGATCTTCGGCATCATGTTCACGCGTATGTTCCTGGATACCAAGAGCAACACGCCGCGCAATGACCGGGTATTGCAGGGACTGATCGTGTTCTTCCTGTTGACCTTGCTGGCGTGCATCGTGTTGCCCTATCGCTGGGGTGCGATTGCCGTTTCCACCATGGGTGCCATCACGCCGCTCGCCGTCATCAGCAGCGGCATCGTGTGTTTGCGCAAAGGCCATCCCGGCGCGCGCTATTTCCTGCTCGCGTGGACGCTACTGATGGTGGGCGTCGGAACCATGGGGGCGCGCAATCTGGGTTGGGTGCCCACCAATTTCATCACGCTGTACGGTATCCAGATCGGTTCGGCTTTGGAGATGCTGTTGCTCTCCTTTGCCTTGGCGGACCGCATCCAGACCATGCGGCGCGAGAAAGAGGCCGCGCAAAACGATGTCATCCACGCCATCGGCCATCGTCTGCAAAGCGTGGTCAACACCATACCGGATTACATCTTCTACAAAGACCGCGCAGGACGCTTTCTCGGTTGCAACAAGGCGTTTGAGACCTTGCTCGGACACAGCGAAAAGGAACTCCTCGGCAAGACCATCTTCGATTTCGCGTCAGAGGAAAGGGCGCGCTATTTCGACGAGCAGGATAAGAAAGCGATGGCGGGCGGCGTGCCTTTGCGTTACGAAGATTGGATGCTGGACGCGGACGGCCGGAAGATATTCCTGGAGATGATCAAGACGCCCCTGTTTAACGCCAAGGGAGAGTTGCAGGGACTGATCGGCGTCGGCCGCGACATCGCCGAGCGCCAGCGCAGCATGGAGCAGGAGCGCACGCGCAACATGATCTTCGAGTTGCTCGCCAAGGGCGGAGAGCTGGCGGAGATCCTGCTGTATGTGGTGCACACGGTCGAAAATTCCCGCAACGGTATGTTGTGTTCCATTCTCTTGCTGGATGACGAGGGGAAACTGCTGCTGGGCGCAGCGCCGAGTCTGCCGGAAGACTACAACGCGGCGGTACACGGCTTGCCCATCGGCGACGGCGTGGGGAGTTGCGGCACGGCGGCGTTCCGTGGCGAACGCGTGATCGTCGAAGACATTCACACGCACCCCTACTGGACACCTTTCCCGGGGATATTGGCGTTGGCCAAGCAAGGCGGGCTGGTCTCGTGCTGGTCCGAGCCGATACGCTCGGCCAGCGGCAAGGTGCTGGGTACGTTTGCCATCTACCGGCGTCAGGCGGGTGCGCCGGATGAGAGCGACATCAGGCTGATCCAGCAGGCAGCCAACCTCGCCAGCATCGCCATCGAGCACAAGCGTACCGAAGACCTGATCTGGCATCAGGCCAATTACGACAGCGTCACGCAATTGCCCAATCGCCGCCTGTTCCGCGACCGTCTGGAGCAGGAGATGCGCAAGACGCAGCGCAAGCATCAGGCGCTCGCTTTGCTGTTCATCGACCTCGACCGTTTCAAGGAGGTGAACGACACCCTAGGGCACGATGTCGGCGACCGTCTGCTGGTGGAGGCGGCGCAGCGCATCAGCGCATGCGTGCGCGATTCCGACACGGTAGCGCGCATCGGTGGCGACGAATTCACCGTCATTCTGCCGCAGCTCGATGATGCGAGCCGCGTCGAACAGATCGCCGAGCACATCGTCGATGCGCTCGCCACACCGTTCCAGCTCGGCGACGAATCCATCTACATCTCCGCCAGCCTCGGCATCACGCTCTACCCCAATGACGCAGCTGAAGTGGAGGGGCTGCTCAAGAACGCCGATCAGGCGATGTATGTCGCCAAGAGTAACGGACGCAACGGCTTCAGCTATTTCACCAGCGCGATGCAAGAGCACGCGCAGAACCGGCTGCACCTCATCAAAGACCTGCGTGTGGCGTTGGCGGGCGACCAGTTCCGCATCTATTTCCAACCCATCATCGACCTGCACAGCGGCCAGATCGTCAAAGCCGAGGCGCTGATCCGCTGGCAACATCCGCAACGCGGCATGGTGAGTCCGGTCGAGTTCATCCCGCTTGCGGAGGAGACCGGATTGATCGTGGATATCGGCGATTGGATATTCAGAGAGTCGGTCGAATGGATGCAGCGCTGGCATGCGCGTGGCTATTCCTGCAAACAGGTGAGCGTGAACAAGTCGCCCAACCAGTTTCTGTCTGATGAGAAACATGAGAGTTGGGGCGAGCTCCTGCGCAAAATCGGCTTGCCGGGCGAGTGCGTGGTGGTCGAAATCACCGAAGGGCTGCTGCTCGATGCCAGAGAAGAAGTGAAGCTCAGCCTGCTGAACTTCCGCGATGCGGGCATCCAGGTCGCGCTGGATGATTTCGGTACCGGCTACTCGTCGCTCTCCTATCTGAAAAAATTCGACATCGACTATCTGAAGATCGACCGCTCTTTCGTGCGCGATCTGGCCTCCGACCCGAACGATCTCGCGCTGTCCGAAGCCATTATCGTCATGGCGCACAAGCTGGGGTTAAAAGTGGTCGCCGAAGGCGTGGAAACCGCCGAGCAGCGCGACATCCTGCGCGCGGCCGGATGCGACTATGCACAGGGATTTTTGTATGCCCAGCCGATGCCGGCGCAGGAATTCGACGCACTGCTGGCCAGCGGAAAATCGCTGCACTGACCATGCAACCTTACCGCCAGAACCCGCTGCTGCGCTTGAGCTACAGCCTCATCGCACCGCTGTACGACACCGCCATCGAACGCCCCATGCGCGCGGCGCGCACGCAATCGCTGCGCGCCTTGCCGACCGGTGCAAGCAATCGTGTTCTGTTAAGCGGCGTGGGCACCGGCCTAGACTTACCGTTGCTGCCGACACAACACCGCTACACCGCGCTCGATTTCAACCCGGCGATGCTGATGCGCGCCAGAGCGCGCAGCGAAAAACTGGAAGTGGAATTCGTGCTGGGCGACAGCATGGCATTGCCGTTCGCCGACGCGCAGTTCGACCATGTCGTGCTGCACCTCATTGTCGCTGTGGTGCCGGAGCCATATCGTTGTTTGGGCGAGGCCGCGCGCGTGCTCAAGCCCGGCGGCACCGTCATCCTGCTCGACAAATTCCTGCAACCGCAACAGCGCGCACCGCTGCGCCGTTTGCTCAACGGCATCAGCCGCCGCTTTGCCACACGCATGGATGTGGTGTTCGAGGACGTGCTGCGCGCCGTACCGGAACTGCAAGTGGTGAGCGATGTGCCGATGCTGGCGGGCGGCTGGTTCCGAGGAATCGTGTTGCGCAAGGAAAAATAAAACCCGCCAGCGGCGGGTTTGTTTTTCCTACACCCAATCCTTGGGCACCAGATATTTGTCGTACAACTCCGCTTCCGGCGTACCCGCTTCGGGGTGCCAGTCGTAGCGCCATTTCACCAGCGGCGGCATAGAGAGCAGGATGGATTCGGTGCGGCCGTTGGATTGCAGGCCGAAGATGGTGCCGCGGTCGATCACCAGGTTGAACTCGACGTAGCGGCCGCGACGGTACAGTTGGAAGTCGCGCTCACGTTCGCCGTAGGGTGTGTCTTTGCGTTTTTCCAGCAGCGGCACGTAGGCCGACAGGTAATGGTCTCCCACGCTTTGCTGGATGGCGAAGCAGCTGTCGAAGTCGGGTGTCGACAGGTCATCGAAGAAGATGCCGCCTACGCCGCGCGGTTCGTTGCGGTGTTTGAGGAAGAAATATTCGTCGCACCATTTCTTGTATTTCGCGTGCAATGAAGGATCGAACGGCACGAGCGAGTTTTTGCAGATCTGGTGGAAGTGCTTGGCGTCTTCCTCGAAGCCGTAGTAGGGCGTGAGGTCCATGCCGCCGCCGAACCAGAACACTTTTTCGCCGTTGGGCTTGTGTGCCATGAACATGCGCACGTTGGCATGCGAGGTAGGCGCGTAAGGGTTGCGCGGGTGCATCACCAGCGACACGCCCATCGCTTCCCACGAGCATCCGGCCAGCTCGGGACGGTGCGCGGTGGCCGAGGCGGGCATCTTGTCGCCCTGCACATGCGAGAAGGCCACACCGCCGCGTTCCAGCACGTTGCCTTCCTCGATGATGCAGCTGATGCCTTCGCCTTTGCCGATGCCGCCGCTACCGGTGGCGCGCGTCCATTTGTCGCGCAGGAATTTTTTGCCGTCGACTTGTTCGAGGCGATCAACGATGAGCTCTTGCAGTTCGAGCAAGTATTGTTTTACGGCGGTGCTGTCCATTTTCTCTCCTGATTGGTGCGTTGTTATTTGCGCACGATTCTACCATCCGACCACGCGCGTATCGTCGAAGGTTGCTTGCGTTTACCCACGCGCCCCGGCAATACCCACACTTTTTTTCCGAATAATTTCCGGCATTCGGCATAGGTTTTTGCGGGCCGCTGACCGCTGCGGTTGGCACTGGTGGAGACCAATGCGCTATTGAGACTGCGGCAGAGTTGTCGGGCGAATGGGTGGGCGGTGAGACGCACGGCCAGCGTGTCGTGTATGCCGCGTAGCCAGCGCGGTGCGGAAGAACGTGTCGGCAGCAGATAGGTGATCGCTTGTGCGCCGTCGCGCTGCAATTTTTGCTGCTCGGGCAATGCGAGCGGTTGCAGATAGCGCGCGACCTGACGGTAGTGCGAAGCAATCAGAATGAGGCCTTTGCGTTGCGGGCGCTGCTTGAGCTTTAGGATGCGTTGCACCGCGCTGCGGTTGCTGGGGTCGCAACCGAGACCGTAACATGACTCGGTAGGATAGGCGATGAGACCGCCGCGCTTAAGGTGCGCGGCAAGGTGACGTATCGGTGTCGTTCGGTGCGGCAATTATTTCCTGGAGATGGCGCGATAGCCAATATCGCGGCGCATCTGTTGCCCGTCGAAGCGAATAGTATCGGCAATGTCGTAGGCGTTCTTTTGCGCCTGTCTCACCAGATCGCCCAATGCAACTACGCACAGCACGCGCCCGCCGTTGGTGACGACCTTGCCATCCTGCATGGTCGTGCCGGCGTGAAACACATGTGCATCTTCCAGTTTTCTGGGCAGGCCGGTAATCACATCGCCTTTGCGTGGAGCGTCCGGGTAATTGGCGGCGGCCATCACCACGCCCAGCGCAGTGCGCCTGTCCCATTCGGCTTCCACTTTGTCCAGCGTGCCGTTGACCGCATGTTCAACGATGGCGGCAAAGTCGCTCTTCAGGCGCATCATGATGGGCTGGGTTTCGGGGTCACCCATACGGCAGTTGAATTCCAGCACCTTGATGCCGCCGTTCGGCGCGATCATCAGGCCCGCATACAGAAAGCCGGTGTAGGTGATGCCTTCGCTTTCCATGCCGCGTACCACCGGCAGAATAACCTCACGCAACGCACGCGCATGAACTTCGGGAGTGACCACCGGCGCGGGTGAATACGCGCCCATGCCGCCGGTGTTGGGCCCTTGGTCGTTGTCCTGCAAACGCTTGTGATCCTGACTGGTCGCCATCGCCAGCACGTTTTTGCCATCGACCATCACAATGAAACTGGCTTCTTCGCCTGCGAGGAATTCTTCGATCACCACGCGCGCACCCGCATCGCCCAGCTTGTTGTCGGACAGCATCATGGCTATGGCATCGAACGCTTCGTCTTTACTCATCGCCACCACCACGCCCTTGCCCGCGGCCAGCCCATCAGCTTTGATAACGATGGGTGCGCCGTGCTTTTCAACATAGGCTTTGGCCGCCGCGATTTCGCTGAAAGTCTCGAAGAATGCGGTGGGGATGTGATGGCGCGTCATGAAGCGCTTGGCGAAATCCTTGGAGGATTCGAGTTGCGCCGCCGCCTTGGTCGGGCCGAAAATTTTCAGGCCAGCCGCACGGAACGCATCTACCACACCCGCCGCCAGCGGCGCTTCCGGGCCGACCACGGTGAGTTCAATGTGTTCCTTTTTCACAAATTCGATGAGATCGGGAATAGCGGTAATGGCGATGTTTTCCACGCCGTCTTCCAGCGCCGTGCCCGCGTTGCCGGGAGCGACGAAAACTTTTTGCACCTTCGCGCCTTGCGCCAAGCGCCAAGCCAATGCATGCTCGCGCCCGCCGTTGCCGATGACTAAAATTTTCATATTGTTTTCTCTTAATTCAATTTTTACGCGGGAATCGAGTCGTCATAAAGTGTTTCAGGCGCTATGTCGATTTCGCCTGGCCAAACCACTGTGCCATACGCGACTGCCGCACGATGGAACAATTGATCTGAAGCGATGCGGTTCCAAGGTTTTATGCTTAGCAACAGCCGCATGTCAAAACGCCGATGCTCGCCATTTTTGAAATCCAACTCCAGATGAAAGTCTGGTGTGGTTTTTACGTTCACGACATCAAGTAACATGCTCGTCTCACTTGAATGTTCTCCTCAGCCAGTTTTCAAAAGTGGCCGATTTTGAACAATCTAGAATTCCCTCCTGCAGTGCTTTGTTTAGCGGAATTCCGGGGCGCTTTTGCCATGCTCGCCAAGTAAATATCTTGGCCTTCGTCAGATGCAATGACTTATTGAATAACGTGTCAGGAAGAGAGTTGATGGAACTCTCTGCATGTTTTAGCAAGCTAATTTGAGTAGCATTTGAAACCATGCCTTCAACAAAGCCTTCAAGCATCCCGTTGCTTTGATGGTCTGGCATTATCCACAGGCCAACTGATGGCAGTCCATCAGGATGGGTAAATGCCTCACCATTATTGAGGCTTGGCTTATGGGGAATGCTGTAACCAAATTTTGTTAGCTCATCCGTGATGAGCTGGTATCTTTTACTAAAGCCGCCGTTATTGTCAGGTGGGTAATCTGCATCTAACACGATGCCCAGCTTATCGACATCACCTGCCTTGATCTGACCTAACAAGATCGGTAGATTCTTAACCAAGTTTGACCATCCATCCCCAGTTGATGCGTTTAGGTTTTTTGGTGGTATTACCTCTACGCTTGTAATGCCAATTAACTCACAATATGTCTTGAAGAAATCTTGGTCATCATTGCCTTCTACGAGCAGAACATGACGACTCATTACCTTACCTCTAGATCAGAAGCGGTTACTGTCTTCAATGCGTCTTCGTCATAAACAGTAGCAATGATTTTTCCATTGTCACTAGTTAGCTTGCTTTGAGACATTTTGAACAGGATTCCATCATCGGGGCTATCTAAAGCCACTTTAGTGAAGCTCTGAATACAATCCAAACTATGGGTGGTTGCGAATACCTGTATATCCAACTCTTTCGCCAATTGAAAAATTAACTTCCATACTTCTTCTTGTACGCTGTAATGCAGGCCATTTTCAAATTCATCTATCAGCAACAAACCGCCCCGCGCAGGAAAAACGGCCAAGATTAATTGCAAAATTCGCAGCATCCCATCACCCATACTGTTTAAGGCAACAGGAGACTCTTCGGAATCTAGTTTGACAATGGCCGTCCGCGCATCACGACTCCGAGGAGTGCGAGAAATGGCATTAGGGTCTTTTACAAAAGCTAATCCTTGGACTTTAGGTTCGATGATGCGCAATGCCTGCAAAACAAAAGCCTCATTGGGGGATAACGTTGTTGCATCCCACAAGTCCGCCAACACTTCAGGAGGAACAAACTGTGTTGGGATGTGACTACATTTTATAGGTGGCAATTCATCAGATACGCGCCAAGTCTTATAAGCGCGAGATGAATATCGCCGAGGCCATTCATCATCTAAATCCAACCATTCACTTCTTGTTGAGGATTCGCCATAACTGACGCGAATGGCAGAGCGTAGTGGTTGATCCCGATCATTCGACGAATCGCTTTTATTTACTAATTCACGAATGCGTCGCTGAATCAACTCACCATTTTCGTTTTTTTCTTCTTCAGCTCGGACGTAATAGAACAAATGCTCCAATCGAAGCAAAGTTTTTTTATTGGACTCAATTTCTATAGGATGATTGTCTACCCGAGGAAACTCTCGGTGAGGAAAAAGATGTTTGACGGCCAGCCAGCTAGATACATCTTCTTCTATTTCATCCATGCGAGTGGTGCCAAGAAACTCGTCATGCTCCAACAATATGTTTTGTAATAAGTTGGGGTGTGCTCTCCCCGCATATACTCGGAGAGCTTCTAGAACGGTACTTTTGCCGCAATTATTTTTTCCGACAATGAGATTAACGCGCCCTAGCTTGGGGACTTCAAAGTCCTCAAGCATGCGGAAATTCTTGATGCGTAAGCTAGGTAACATCGCTCCCCCGGAAGACCATTAATGCCTAAAGTGGCGATAGCCAGTATAAACCATCGCCAGTCCATGCTCGTCCGCTGCCGCGATCACTTCCTCGTCGCGCATCGAGCCGCCCGGTTGAATCACGGCCTTGGCACCGGCTTGCGCCAGCACGTCGATGCCATCACGGAACGGGAAGAAGGCATCGGACGACACCACGGAATCCACCAAGCTCAGTCCGGCGTTCTGTGCCTTGATTGAAGCGATGCGGGTCGAATCTACGCGGCTCATCTGGCCCGCGCCCACGCCCAAGGTCTGGCCGTTTTTGCAGAACACGATGGCGTTGGACTTGACGTACTTCGCCACGCGCCAGGCGAACAGCAGGTCGGTGAGTTGTTGCTGGCTCGGCTGTACTTTGCTGACGACTTTGAGTTGCGCCAGTTGTACGTTGAGCGCGTCCGGCGATTGCACCAGCAGGCCGCCGCTCACGCGCTTCACGTCATATTGGTTGTAGGCGTTGGACAGCGGCACGGTCAGCACGCGCACGTTCTGCTTGGCGGCGGTCACTTTCAATGCAGCTTCGGAAGCGCTCGGTGCGATGATGAGTTCGACGAACTGGTTGGCGGTGATCTGCGCGGCGCTTGCTTCATCCAGTTCGCGGTTGAAGGCGATGATGCCGCCGAACGCGGAGGTGGTGTCGGTGGCATAGGCCAGTTTGTAGGCGTTCAGCGCGCTGTCGGCAATCGCCACGCCGCAGGGGTTGGCGTGTTTGACGATGACACAGGCGGGCTGGTCAAAAGTCTTCACCAGTTCCCATGCCGCGTCGGCGTCGCCGATGTTGTTGTAGCTGAGTTCCTTGCCCTGCAACTGGGTGTAACCGGCGATGCCGCCCGCCACCGGGTTGAGGTCGCGGTAGAACGCGGCGCTCTGGTGCGGGTTTTCGCCGTAGCGCATGTCCTGCACTTTGGCGAAGTTGAAGTTGATCTGCGCGGGGTAGGTGCTCTTGCTGCCGTCGCTGTTGATCGCGGTGAGGTAGTTGCTGATCATGCTGTCGTAAGCAGCCGTGTGCGAGAAGGCTTTCTTGGCCAGATCGAAGCGGGTGGCATCGGACACCGCGCCCTTGTTGGTTTGCATCTCGGCGAGGATGTCGGCGTAGTCGGTCGGGTCGGTGACGATGGCGACATGCGCGTGGTTCTTCGCGGCGGAGCGCACCATGGTCGGGCCGCCGATGTCGATGTTCTCGATCGCGTCTTCCAGCGTGCAGCCGGGCTTGGCGATAGTTGCGGCGAACGGGTACAGGTTGACCACCACCAGATCAATGGTCGGGATGGCGTGCTTTTTCAGGGTGGCGACATGCTCGGGCAGGTCGCGGCGCGCCAGAATACCGGCGTGCACTTTAGGTTGCAGCGTCTTCACGCGGCCATCCAACATTTCGGGGAAGCCGGTGTAATCGGCCACCTCGGTGCAGGGCACGCCGTTGTCGGCCAGCAATTTGGCCGTGCCGCCGGTGGAGAGAATTTTCACGCCGAGGCTGTGCAGCCCCTTGGCAAATTCGAGGACGCCGGATTTATCCGAAACGCTGATGAGTGCTTGAGTGATCGCTGCCATTTTTTACTTTCCTGAGTTTTGAATTCTTTACGATTTGATCTTGTGCGCCTGTATCTTCTTGCGCAGGGTGTTGCGGTTCAAGCCGAGCAGTTCCGCCGCGCGGGTCTGGTTGCCGCCCGCATGGTGCAGCACGGTTTCGATCAGCGGCTTTTCGACGCAGTTAATCACCATGTCGTATACCGCGCAGGACGGTTCTTCGCCGTCGAGATCGATAAAATATTCGCCCACTGCCTGACGCACATAACGCGCCACTTCATTCTCATTTAACACGACCCGCTCCCCTTTTTTCATGCGGCCAATTCCTCGGCATATTGCAGGCTCTCCCCAGCCAGCAACTGCCCCTCAAAAAAATCATTCACTGCTTGTAATTGTTCTGTGATGCTTTCCAACTGGTTCATGTGATGACGGAAATGCGCCGAACCCGCCAGTCCCTTGGTGTACCAGGAGATATGTTTGCGCGCCACGCGCAGCCCGGTATGTTCGCCGTAAAAGTCGTACAGTTCATGCACATGGCCGGTCAAAATTTTCTGTATCTCGGTTACCTGCGGCGACATGAGGTGCGTGCCCGTATCCAGATAATGCGCAATCTCGCGGAACAGCCACGGACGGCCTTGCGCGGCGCGACCGATCATCACCGCGTCTGCGCCGGTATGCTGCAATACGAAGCGCGCTTTTTCCGGGGTGGTGATGTCGCCGTTGGCGATGATGGGAATGTGTACCGCGTCTTTGACGGCACGGATGGTGTCGTACTCGGCGTCGCCGGTGTAGGCGCAGGCGCGGGTGCGGCCATGAATGGCCAGTGCCTGAATGCCGCTGGCTTCGGCGATGCGCGCGATGTTTACCGCGTTGCGATTCTGTTTGTCCCAGCCGGTGCGAATTTTCAGCGTGACCGGCACCTCCACCGCGCCGACCACCGCCTCGAGAATCTCGGCCACCAGCTTTTCGTTCTGCATCAGCGCGGAGCCGGCCATCACGTTGCAGATTTTTTTGGCCGGACAGCCCATGTTGATGTCGATGATCTGCGCGCCGTTGTCCACGTTGTGGCGCGCGGCCTGCGCCAACATCTTCGGGTCGGCACCGACGATTTGCACCGAGATGGGATCAACCTCGCCTTCGTGGTTGGCACGGCGCTTGGTCTTCTCCGAGCCGTACAGCAGTGAGTTGGACGCCACCATCTCGCTCACCGCCATGCCCGCGCCCATGCGTTTGCACAGAATGCGGAACGGCCTGTCCGTCACGCCCGCCATGGGGGCGACGATGAGGTTGTTCTTCAGCTTGTATTTTCCGATTTGCATAGGTGGCCTTCGCGAGGGGGAGCGATTATAAATTAATCAATCCCCCCATGCTATGATGCCGCCAAGTTTTTATCGGTCGGAGTTGTGATGGAATTCGATGTGGTCATCATCGGCGGCGGTCTGGTCGGGGCGAGTCTGGCCGCCGCACTCAAGTCCAGCGGGCTGAGTCTCGCTTTGGTGGAAGGTCAGTCCTCACCAACGCTACCGGCTGACGCTGCGGATTGGGATAGCCGCATCTATGCGGTGACGCCCGGCAATGCTGAGTTTCTGCGCGAGTGCGGTGCATGGCAGCGGCTGGATATGAGCCGCGTACAGCAAGTCGAAGAAATGCGCGTGTTCGGCGACCAAGGCGCGGAGCTCGATTTCAGCGCCTACCAGATCGGCGCGGCGGAACTAACCTTCATTCTGGAAAGCCGCCTGCTACAGAAAGCCTTGTGGGATGGCCTACTGCAACAAGATAACCTGACCCTGCTCAATCCCGCACGTTGTGCCGAGCTGACTTGGCACGCCGATGCGGCACACCTCAAGTTGCAGGATGGGCGCGAGATCAAAGCCAAGTTGATCGTCGGCGCGGACGGACGCGACTCCTGGG
>JBBIJL010000046.1:0-13004 GCA_037446005.1 Gallionellaceae bacterium
TTTGATAAAGACCCGATGGCGATTGCGGCTGCACAAGAGATCGGCGATGCGCGTTTTCAAATTGTGCATAGCGGTTTCGAATATATGCGCGAAGTGTTGCGCGAACTCGGCGTCGGGCAGGTGGATGGCGTGTTGTTGGACTTGGGCGTGTCGTCGCCGCAACTGGACGACGCGCAGCGCGGGTTCAGTTTCCGTTTCGATGCGCCGCTGGATATGCGCATGGACACAAGCCGTGGAGAGACGGCGGCACAGTGGCTGGCAGCGGTAGATGAAGGTTTATTGGCGGAGGTAATTAGTGACTACGGCGAAGAACGGTTTGCTAGGAAGATTGCAAGAGCGCTTGTTACTGCGCGCCAGGAAAGTCCCATCCTCACCACGAGGCAACTCGCCGAAATTGTCGCGAAAAATGTGCACTCCCGCGAACCCGGGAAAAATCCGGCGACGCGCACCTTTCAGGCTATACGGATTTATATCAACCGCGAGCTCGAAGAACTCGAGAACGTTTTGCCGCAGTGCATGGATAGTTTGAAGGTCGGCGGAAGAATGTCTGTCATCAGTTTCCACTCGCTGGAAGACCGCATCGTAAAACGCTTTATGCGCGACATGGCGCAGGGCGACAAGTTGCCGCGCAACCTGCCGATCCGTGCCGCCGATATTCCGCAAGCCAAGCTGCGCCTCATCGGCAAGGCGATCCACGCGTCCGCACAGGAGTTGCAAAATAACCCGCGCGCCCGCAGTGCGGTGCTGCGCGTGGCCGAGTACACCGGAGGCGCGGGTGCTTAGGCTGAATCTGATTTTGCTGTGCGTGGCCGTTTTGTGCGCTTTGGGGGTAGTGACTTCCCAGCACAAGGCGCGCAAGAGTTTTATCGAGTTGCAGGCCGAGAAGGACAAGGCGCAGCAAATGGAAGTGGAGTGGGGGCAATTGCAGTTGGAGCAAAGCACGCTGGCGCTGCCCGCGCGCGTGGAGAAAATTGCCAGCCGCCAATTGCAGATGCAAATGCCGCAGGGTAAGCAGATTCAATTCGTGCGTATCGAATCAAACAAGGTGATGCCGTAATGCACCGCGCCAAAAACATACAGACGACCGGACAAATGGCCTTGCCGCCATGGCGTTCGCGCGTCTTGTTTATTGTGCTGCTCGGCGGCCTGGGCGGCTTGCTGGCGCGCGGAGTTTATTTGCAGGGCATCCACAACGACTTTCTCCAGCAAAAAGGCGATGCGCGTTACGGGCGCGTGATCGACATCAACGCCCACCGCGGCATGATTAGCGACCGCTACGGTGAGCCGCTGGCCATCAGCACGCCGGTTGAGTCGATCTGGGTCAGCCCGCAAGACGTCGAGGCGACGCCAAAGCAGGTGATGCAGTTGGCGATGATTTTGGGGATGAATGCCGACGAATTGAAAGCGCGCATGTTCGATACCTCGCGCGACTTTATTTATTTGAAGCGGCAAATGCCGCCGGAGCAGGCCGAGAAGGTGGTCAAGCTGGGCATTCCCGGCGTGTCGCTGAAACGCGAATACCGCCGCTACTATCCCGGAGGCGAAGTGACCTCGCACTTGCTGGGCTTTACCAGCGTGGACGATAACGGGCAGGAAGGTATCGAGCTGGCATTGCAAAACCAACTCGGCGGCAAGGCGGGCAGCCAGCGCGTCATCAAAGACCGGCGCGGCCACATCGTCGAAGACGTGGCCAGTTTGCGCGCTCCCAAAGAAGGCAGCGATATCGCGCTGAGTCTGGACAACAAGATCCAGTTTTTGGCGTTCCGCGAAATCAAGCAGGCGGTCGAACAGCACAAGGCCAAGGCCGGTTCCATCGTAGTGCTGGATGCCAAGAGCGGCGAGGTGCTGGCGCTGGCAAATTGGCCTTCCTACAACCCCAACAACCGCGAAAAGCCCAGCGTCAATCTGCTGCGCAACCGCGTGGTGACCGACCTGTTCGAGCCGGGCTCGACCATGAAGCCGTTCACGGTCGCAGCGGCGCTGGAGCTGGGCAAGTTCACGCCCAATAGCGTGATTAATACCGAGCATGGCGTGTACACCGTGGGCGGCCGCAAGATACACGACACGCACCCGGAGGCCTCGCTGACCGTGGCGCAAGTGATCCAGAAGTCCAGCAACGTGGGGGCGTCCAAGATCGCATTGTCGATGAAGCCCGAGCAGTTCTGGCACAGCTTGAACGAGAACGGTTTTGGCGCGCAGACCGGCTGCGAATTTCCCGGCGAGGCGGCAGGCAAGCTGCGCGACTTTGCCAAATGGAAGCCTATTGAACAGGCCACCATGTCCTACGGCAACGGCATTTCCGTGAACCTGCTGCAACTAGCGCGCGCTTACACCGTGTTTGCCAACGACGGCGAGTTGCGTCCGGTAACGCTGTTGAAGCAAGAGACTCCCGCATTGGGCACGCCGGTGTACTCGGCGGCGACCGCGCGCGCGGTGCGCGACATGCTGGAAATGGTCGTGCGCCCGGGCGGCACCGCGCCGCAGGCGCAGATCACCGGTTACCGCGTGGCTGGTAAAACCGGCACGGCGCACAAACTCGAAGGCGGCCATTACGTGAACAAATACGTGGCCTCGTTTGTCGGCATGGCGCCGGCTTCCAATCCGCGCCTGATCGTGGCGGTGATGATTAACGAGCCCAGCGGTGCCGAATACTACGGCGGCCAAGTTGCCGCGCCCGCATTCGGCAATGTGATGAGCGCGGCCTTGCGCCTGCTCAACGTGCCGAACGACGCGCCGCTCGACAACGTGATGCAGCCCACCCCGGCCGATCTGATCGCGGAGGAAGTATGAGCGCGTTCCGTCCCGAATTGCTGCAAGCGCTGGGTGTGGAAATCTCCCGTCTGGTGACCGACAGTCGTCTGGTCAAGCCGGGCGACACTTTCGTGGCCTATCCCGGCGCGCAAGCGGACGGGCGCAACTTCATCGTGCAGGCCATTGCCAACGGCGCGAATGCGGTGATCTGGGAGGCGAAGAATTTCGTTTGGGATGAATCGTGGCAAGTGCCGCATCTGGCCATCACCGACTTGCGCCAACAGGCGGGAGCACTGGCCGACCATGTGTATGGAGCGCCTTCCAAAAAACTGTGGATGGTGGGCGTGACCGGCACCAACGGCAAAACGACGTGCAGCCATTGGATCGCCCGCGCGCTGGATGCGCAGGGGCGCAAGAGCGCGCTGCTCGGCACATTGGGCAATGGCTTCCCCGGCGAACTGCAATCCACCTTGAACACCACGCCGGAAGCGATCAGCGTGCACGGCTTGCTGGCGGACTACGTACAGCACGGCGCGCAAGCGGTGGCGATGGAAGTGTCCTCGCACGCGCTGGCACAGGGGCGCGTGAACGCGGTGCATTACGACGTCGCGCTGCTCACCAACCTGAGCCGCGACCATCTCGATTATCACGGCGATATGCACAGCTACGCCGCAGCCAAGCGCCGCCTGTTCGATTGGGCGCATCTCAAATATGCCGTGCTGAATCTGGACGATGCCTTCGGTGCGGAACTGGCCGAGTCATTGCGCGATGCCGGAGTCGAATTGGTGGGCTACGGCTTGAGCGAGGACGCTTTGCAACTGGCCGGGCGTCTCGGTATTCGCATGGTGTTCGGCCGCGATTTGCACATGAACGCACAGGGTATGGAGCTGCACATCCATTCCAGCTGGGGCGGGGCGGAGCTGCACAGCCGTTTGATCGGGCGCTTCAATGCTGCCAACTTGCTGGGCACGCTGGCGGTGTTGCTGGTCAGCGGTATCGGATTGGCTGACGCGGTGCAGGAATTGGCGCAACAAAAAGCCGTGGCGGGACGCATGCAGACTCTCGGCGGCAAAGACAAGCCGACCGTCGTGGTCGATTACGCCCATACGCCGGATGCGCTGGAGAAAGTATTGCAGGCGTTGCGTGAGGTAACCGCGCCGACCGGCGGCAAAGTCATTTGCGTGTTCGGCTGCGGCGGCGACCGCGACCGCGGCAAACGCCCGATGATGGGCACGGTCGCCTCGCGCTTTGCCGACGAGTGCATCATCACCAGCGACAACCCGCGCAGCGAAAGCCCCAAGGCCATCATCGACGCCATCCTGTTCGGGATTCAGGGTGATGCCTACCAGACCATTGAAGACCGCGCCCACGCGATTGCAAAAGCCGTTGCCACGGCGCGCGCCGTGGACACCGTGCTGGTTGCGGGCAAGGGGCACGAGGATTATCAGGAAATCAACGGCGTGAAGCAGCCGTTCAGCGACAGCGAAGTGGTGCGCCGCGCATTGAGCGTGTGGGCTCCGGTCGATCTCAAACGGGAATGGAGCACCACATGATGCTGCTCTCACAAGCCGCCGCGGTGTTGCAAGCGCGCCAGAGCGGTGCGGATGTGCGTTTCAACGCGGTTTCCACCGATACCCGCACGATAGCCGCAGGCGATCTTTTCATCGCGCTCAAGGGCGAAAATTTCGACGGGGCCGAGTTCGTGGCGGCAGCGGTGCAGTCCGGCGCAGTCGCCGCCGTGGTAAACGCCGACAGCCGTATCGTCGACGCCCCATGCCCGTTGCTGCGCGTGGCGGATACGCGGCTGGCGCTGGGCAGTCTCGCCGCACACTGGCGCAAACAGTTCGATATTCCGCTCATCGGCATCACCGGCAGCAACGGCAAGACCACGGTGAAAGAGATGCTGGCCGCTATCCTGCGCGAACATGCGGGCAATGCGGAGGCGGTGCTGGCGACCAAAGGCAATTTGAATAACGACATCGGCATGCCGCTCACTTTGCTCAAGCTGCGCGCCGCGCACCGTTACGCGGTGATCGAGATGGGCATGAACCATCCGGGCGAAATTGATTATCTGACGCGGCTCGCCTGTCCCGATGTGGCCTTGGTGAACAACGCGGCCGGCGCGCACCTTGCCGGACTGGGGACGGTAGAGGCGGTAGCGCGCGCCAAAGGCGAGATATTCGCCGGGCTGGTGCAGCACGGCGTTGGCGTTATCAATGCGGACGACGAATTCGCGCCGCTGTGGCGTGCGGCGTGCGGCGCGCATCGCGTCATTGATTTCGGTCTGGAAGCGCCGGCGAGTGTGCATGCGGATTGGCGTGCGCAAGGTTTCGGCGCCCGCATCGAAGCGAATACGCCGCTGGGCGCTTTCACCGCCGAGCTGCAAGTGCCGGGCGTGCACAACGTGCGCAATGCGCTCGCGGCCACGGCCGCGGCCCTTGCGCTGAATGTGCCGCTGGCGGCGATTGCCGCAGGGCTGAAAAATTTCGGCGGTGTAGCCGGGCGCTTGCAGCGCAAAGCGGCATTGCATGGCGCGGCACTGATCGACGACAGCTACAACGCCAATCCCGCCTCGCTGCTGGCCGCCATGAAAGTGCTGGCGCAAGCGCCGGGCAAAAAAATACTGGTGTTGGGCGACATGGGCGAACTGGGCGCGGATGCGCCGCGTTTTCATGCCGAGATCGGCGCGGAAGCGCACAACCTGGGTATACAGAAATTGCTGGCGTTGGGCGACCTGAGCACTTACGCCGTGGATGAGTTCGGCGCGGGCGCGACACACTTCAAACGCCTCGAAGATCTGCTGGCCTGTCTGGAGCAGAACATGGATGCCGACAGCACGGTGCTGGTGAAGGGCTCGCGGTTTATGAAGATGGAGCGGGTGGTGCAGCACTGCACCGCACTGCAATAGGAGAAATAAATGTTATTGGCACTCGCCCAGTGGTTCTCACAAGATGTCAGAACATTCGCTGTGTTTAACTACATCACGCTGCGCGCCGTGCTGGCCGCGATGACGGCTCTGTTCATTTCGTTCCTGGTCGGCCCGGCGATGATCCGCAAGCTGGCGGCGATGAAGATCGGTCAGGCGGTGCGCAGCGATGGCCCGCAGACGCATCTGGTCAAGGCGGGCACGCCGACCATGGGCGGTGCGCTGATTCTCACTTCGGTGGCCATCACCACACTGTTGTGGGGTGATCTGACCAACCCGTACATTTGGGTGGTGTTGCTGACGACCTTGGGGGTCGGCGCGATCGGCTGGGTGGACGATTACCGCAAGGTGGTGCACCGCAATTCCGACGGGCTCTCGGCCAAAGCCAAAATGTTCTGGCAATCGTTGATCGCGCTCACGGTCGGCATCTATCTGTGGAACCACGCCACGCTGCCCGCGCATACCGAACTGATTGTGCCGTTCTTCAAATATGCCGTATTCCCGCTGGGTGCGCTGGCGTTCATCGTGCTGGTGTATCTGGTCATCGTCGGCAGCAGCAACGCGGTGAATCTCACCGACGGTCTGGACGGTCTGGCGATTATGCCGACCGTTATGGTGGCGAGTGCATTGGCGATTTTCGCTTATGTCGCCGGGCACGTGGTGTTCGCCAAATATCTGGGCGTGCCGCATATCCCCGGCGCGGGCGAACTGGCGGTGTTCTGCGCGGCCATTGCGGGCGCGGGGCTGGCCTTCCTGTGGTTTAACGCCTATCCGGCGGAAGTGTTCATGGGCGATGTCGGCGCATTGGCGCTGGGCGCCGCGCTGGGCGTGGTGGCGGTGATCGTGCGCCAGGAAGTCGTGCTGTTCATCATGGGCGGCGTGTTTGTGGTGGAAGCCGTATCGGTGATGTTGCAGGTGTCGTATTTCAAATACACCAAGAAAAAAACCGGCGTGGGCAAACGCATCTTTTTGATGGCGCCGTTGCACCACCACTTTGAACAGAAGGGCTGGAAAGAGACTCAGGTCGTGGTGAGGTTCTGGATCATCACTATGCTGCTGGTGCTGCTGGGGTTGGCGACATTGAAGTTGAGGTAAGGGCTTAGTCGGTAGGCGCTAGACGTTAGTTATTAGTTGGCTTTGTCCGCTGCGCGGGTTGGGTTTTAACTAAAGACTAACGTCTAGCGACTAAAAACTGAATTTATAACGGAGGCGCAATGAATAGCTTGGCTGGCAAATCGGTGTTGGTGCTCGGTCTCGGGGAGACCGGGATGTCGCTCGTGCGCTGGTTGGTCGGGCACGGCGCGAAAGTGCGCGCCGCCGACAGCCTCAATGCGCCTCCCGCGCTGGCCGCCTTGCAAGCCAACTTCCCGCAGGTCGATGCGCGTTGCGGCGTGTTCCGCAGCGAGTTGCTGGACGGCATCGAGATGGTCGCGATCAGCCCCGGTATTCCCGTGGCCGAGCCGCTGGTGCAGAAGGCGCTGGCAAAACGCATCCCGGTGGTGGGCGACATCGAGTTGTTCGCGCAGTCGCTGCCGCAGGAAAACCCGCCCAAGGTGATCGCGATCACCGGCGCGAACGGCAAGACCACCGTCACCAGCATGGTGGGCGCGATGTGCCGCGCGGCCGGGCTGGACACCGAAGTGGCGGGCAATATTTCGCCGGCGGTGCTGGATGTGCTGATCCAGCGCAAGGGCAAGCACCCGGATGTGTGGGTGCTGGAACTCTCCAGCTTCCAGCTGGAAACGACCTACACGCTGAGCGCGGATGCGGCCACGGTGCTGAATATCAGCGAAGACCACATGGACCGCTATGCCGACATCGCCGATTACATCGCGGCCAAGGCGCGCGTGTTCCGCAGCAGCGGAAGCGGCAGCGTGCAGGTGTTGAACCGCGATGACGCGGAAAGCTTGGCAATGGGGCTGCGCGAACGTCTGGTGCAGACCTTCGGGGTGGAATCGCCCGCCTTGGGCAAAAACGATATGGGCATAGTCCGCGAAGACGATGGCATCTGGCTGGTGGAAGGTTCGCGCCGCCTGATGAATACAGTCGAATTGCAAGTGGACGGGATGCACAATGTGGCCAATGCGCTGGCCGCTATTTCCCTGTGCCGTGCGGTCGGTATCCCGATGTCGCCGCTGCTGAACGCGCTGCGCAACTTCAAGGGCTTGCCGCACCGCGTCGAAAAAGTGGCCGAGATCAAGGGCGTGACTTATTACGACGACTCCAAAGGCACCAATGTCGGCGCGACCGTGGCGGCGCTTAAGGGCTTGGGCCGTCCGACGGTGATTATTCTGGGCGGCGACGGCAAGGGGCAGGATTTCACGCCGTTGCAAAGCGAGGTCACCGAGCATGTGCGCGTGGCGGTGCTGATCGGGCGCGATGCCGGAAAAATCGCGGAAGCATTGCAGGAATGCGGTGTGCCGCTGTTGCGTGCTGCGGATATGCGCGATGCGGTGCGTATTTGCGCCGCCGAAGCGCATCCGGGCGATGCGGTGCTGATGTCTCCCGCCTGTGCCAGTTTCGATATGTTTAGAAATTATGTGCATCGTGCGGAAGTGTTTGTCGCTGCCGTGCGTGAGCTGGAAACGGGGGGCGTGTGACGAGCGCCAGCCTGAGCAATCCGCGCCGCGTCATGGCGGACTACGACACCGTGCTGACCTGGATCATCGCGGCGTTGTTGGCGATCGGATTGGTGATGGTGTACTCCGCCTCGATTGCCACGGCGGAAGCGGGCAAGTTCACCGGCTACCAGCCGGCTTACTACCTGATGCGCCATGCGACTTTTATCATGGTCGGCCTGCTGGCCGGGATCGTGGTGTTTCAGGTGCCGACACAAACCTGGCAGAACTTGGCGCCCTACCTGTTTCTGTTCGGCGTGGTATTGCTGTTGCTGGTGCTGGTTCCCGGCATCGGCAAATCCGTCAACGGCAGCCGCCGCTGGCTGTCGCTGTTCGTGATTAATTTGCAGCCGTCGGAACTGATGAAACTGTTCGCCGTGCTGTACGCCGCCGACTACACCGTGCGCAAGGGCGCGGTGAAAGACAGTTTGAGCAAAGCCTTCTTTCCGATGTTCGCCGTGATGGCGCTGGTCGGCACGCTGCTGTTGCTGGAGCCGGACATGGGCGCATTCGTGGTGATCTGCGCGATTGCCATGTGCACGCTGTGGCTGGGCGGTTTCAATCTCAAGATTTTCGGCGGGCTGGCGCTGGCGCTGCCGCTGGCGTTTGCGGCGTTGATTCTGTCGTCGCCTTACCGCATGCAGCGCGTGATCGGCTTTATGGATCCGTGGTCCGACCCCTACGGCAAAGGCTACCAGTTGAGTCACGCGCTGATCGCTTTCGGTCGCGGTGAATGGTTCGGCGTGGGGCTGGGCGCCAGCGTGGAAAAACTGTTCTACCTGCCGGAAGCGCACACCGACTTTTTGCTGGCAGTGATCGCCGAAGAGCTGGGCTTCTTCGGTGTGTGTGCGGTGATCGCCCTGTTCGGCCTGCTGATCGTGCGCGCCTTTGCCATCGGCCGTCAGGCGGCCATGGTGGACAGATTATTTGCCGCGCTGGTCGCGCAGGGTATCGCCGTGTGGTTGGGCGTGCAGGCGATGATTAACATCGGCGTGAACATGGGCGTGCTGCCGACCAAGGGCTTGACCCTGCCATTCCTGAGCTTCGGCGGCAGCGGCGTGGTGGTGAACTGCGTGGCGGTGGCGGTGCTGTTGCGCATCGATTATGAAAACAGAAGGGTTGCACGAGGACTTCCGATATGAAGATGATCGTTCGCAACCCTTCTGTTTCGGCGAAGACTAACTTGCGTAAGCAAGTTAAGTCCCAACGGGACGGTCGTAGCCAAAATAGTCGTGTTGCGCGGGGATTACCGATATGAGTAACCGCACCATCCTCATCATGGCGGGCGGCACCGGCGGGCATATTTATCCGGGGCTGGCGGTCGCGGATGCTTTGCATGCGCAGGGTTGGCGCGTGGTGTGGCTCGGCGTGCCGAACAGCATGGAGGCCGAGTTGGTACCCAAGCACGGCTATGAGGTGGCATGGGCGAATTTCTCCGGCGTGCGCGGTAAAGGTTTGTTGCGCATGCTGACGCTGCCGTTCACTTTGCTGCGCGCATTGGGGCAAAGCGCGGATGCGATTTTCCGTCATCGCCCCGATGTGGTGCTGGGCATGGGCGGTTACATCACCATGCCGGGCGGATTGATGGCGGCGCTATTGCGCCGTCCGCTGGTGATCCACGAACAGAATTCCATCGCGGGATTGAGCAACAAGGTGCTGGCAAAAATTTCCACGCGCGTGCTGAGCGGTTTTCCCAAGGTGCTGAACAAAACCGAGTGGTGCGGCAATCCGGTGCGCGCCGACATTGCGGCGTTGCCCGAGCCGCAGGCGCGTTTTGCGGGACGTAGCGGCAAGCTGAACGTGCTGGTGGTGGGCGGCAGTCTGGGCGCGCAGGCGCTCAACGAAGCCTTGCCCAAGGCGCTGGCGTTACTGGGCGAACAGGAACGTCCCAATATTCTGCACCAGACCGGCAAGAAACATTTCGAGATGGTGCAGCAACTGTATGCGCAAGCGGGCATGAGTGCCGATGTCAGGCCGTTCCTCGATGACATGGCGCAGCAGTATGCGCGAGCCGATCTGGTGATTTGTCGCGCGGGTGCGCTGACCATCGCCGAACTTGCGGCGGCAGGGGTGGCCAGCGTGCTGATCCCGTTCCCGCATGCGGTGGACGATCACCAGACGCATAACGCGCGCTTTTTGAGCGAGCACGGTGCGGCGGTGTTGCTGCCGCAAAAAGAATTGAGCGCGGAAAAACTGGCGCAACTGTTGCGCGAAACGAACCGCGAAAAATTGTTGGCGATGGCGCAAGCCGCGCGCGGCTTGGCGAAGCCGGATGCCACTCAGGCGGTGGCGAACGTATGTGCGGAACTGGCGGAATGATGAACAACACAAGAGCGATTCACGCGGAGGCGCGGAGGGCGCGGGGCATAAAACCCGGTTCATCGGGTTTCTCCGCGATCTCCGCGTCTCCGTGTGAGACTGGTCTGACGTGTGTGTTTAGGGACAAAAATGAAACACAAAATTAAAAATATCCATTTCGTGGGCATCGGCGGTTCAGGCATGAACGGGATCGCCGAGGTGTTGCTCAATCTGGGCTTCAAGGTGAGCGGTTCCGATCTGGCGGAAAGCGCGGTCACGCAACGTTTGCAGGCCTTGGGCGCGGCCATTCACTACGGGCACGACAGCAAGAATTTGCAGGATGCCGATGCGGTGGTGACTTCAACGGCTGTCAAAGCGGACAACCCGGAAGTGCTGGCGGCACGCGAGCAACATATTCCCATTGTGCCGCGCGCGGTGATGCTGGCCGAGTTGATGCGCTTGCGCCAAGGCATCGCGGTGGCGGGCACGCACGGCAAGACCACCACCACGTCGCTGGTGACCAGCGTGCTGGCGAAGGGCGGCTACGACCCGACGTTTGTGATCGGCGGCAGGCTCAACAGCAGCGGTGCGAATGCGCGCCTCGGCACGGGCGAATTCATTGTGGCCGAAGCGGACGAGTCCGATGCGTCCTTCCTGTATCTCACGCCGATACTGGCCGTGGTCACCAACATCGACGCCGACCACATGGAGACCTACGGGCACGACTTCAACAAGTTGAAACAAGCCTTCGTCGATTTCATCGAACGCCTGCCGTTCTATGGTCGTGCCATGCTGTGCGTGGACGATGCCAATGTGCGCGAGATTCTGCCGCGCATCAGCAAACCGGTGACCACTTACGGCTTCGGCGAGGACGCGCAGATACGCGCGGTGGACGTGCGCCACGAAGGCGGCAAGATGTGCTTTACCGCGCTGTGCCGCCATAACACGGTGGCGCTGGATTTGGAGGTCACGCTCAATCTGGCCGGTTTGCACAACGTGCTGAATGCGCTGGCGGCGATTGCGGTCGGGCTGGAAGTGGGCGTTGCGCCCGAGGCCATTGTCGCGGCGCTGGCCGAGTTTGAAGGTGTGGGGCGGCGCATGCAGCGTTATGGCGAGGTTGCACTGCCAGGCGGCGGCTCGTTCACGCTGATCGACGACTATGGCCACCACCCGGTGGAAATGAAAGCCACGCTGGCGGCAGTGCGCGGCGCGTTCCCAAGCAAGCGTTTGCTGCTGGCCTTTCAGCCGCACCGCTACACGCGCACGCGCGACTTGTTCGAGGACTTTGTGAAGGTGATGTCCGGCGTGGACGCGCTGGCCTTGGCGGAAGTGTATGCGGCGGGCGAAGCGCCCATCGTGGCTGCCGACGGGCGCGCTTTGATGCACGCGCTGCGTTTGTCGGGGCAGAGCGAAGCGGTGTTCGTCGAGCAGATCGCCGATATGCCTCAAGCCATTATGAACATGGCGCGCGACGGCGATGTGGTGCTGACCATGGGCGCGGGTTCCATTGGCGGTGTGCCGAATCTGGTGAAACAGTTGGCGCAAAAATGAATATGGGCGAGCCGGCACAGTTCAGCACCGAGACATTGCGCGGCGAAATGCGCCATGACGTGCCGATGAGCCGCCATACCAGTTGGCGTGCGGGCGGGCAGGCCGAGCGCATGTATCGCCCGGCTGACTTGGCGGACTTGCAGGTGTTCCTGCGGCAGTTGCCGCAAGACGAGCCGCTGCTGGCCGTGGGCTTAGGCAGCAACCTGCTGGTGCGTGACGGCGGTTGGCGCGGCACGGTGCTGCTGATGCACGGTGCATTGAGCGAGCTGCGCTTTGAGGGCGATGGCATCTACGCGCAGGCGGGTGTGGCCGGAGCCAAGCTGGCGCGCTTCGCGGCGGCGAACAATTTTTGCGGCGCGGAATTTTTTGCCGGTATCCCCGGCACGCTGGGCGGCATGCTGGCGATGAACGCGGGCTGCTACGGCAGCGAGACCTGGCAGAAGGTACGGCGCGTGCAGGTGCTGACGCGCAGCGGAGAGTTGTTGGAGCGCACGCCGCAGGAATATGAAATTAGTTATCGCCATGTGGCGTTAAAAAATACGAGCGCAGAATTTTTCGTCGGCGCATGGCTGCAATTCGAGCACGGCGATGTCGAAGTGGCGCGGCAGGAAATTAAGGCGCTGATGGAAAAGCGCAGCGCGAGCCAGCCCTTGCAGATGCCGAACGCGGGCTCGGTGTTCCGCAACCCGCCCGGCAATCATGCGGCCAAGCTGATCGAGGGCTGCGGCTTGAAGGGCAAGTGTATCGGCGGCGCGCAGGTGTCGGAGAAACATGCCAATTTCATCGTTAATACTGGCGATGCGACGGCGGCGGATATTGAAAATTTGATTAACGAAGTGCGGGCGACCGTGTTGCAACAG
>JBBIJL010000047.1:0-12968 GCA_037446005.1 Gallionellaceae bacterium
GATGTATTGCCAGATGTCCATCTCGGTCCAGTTGCTGATCGGGAACACGCGGATGTTCTCGCCGGCATGCACGCGGGTGTTGTAGGTATCCCACAACTCGGGGCGCTGGTTCTTCGGATCCCATTGGCCGAACTCGTCGCGGAAGGAGAAGATGCGCTCTTTGGCGCGTGCTTTTTCTTCATCGCGGCGCGCGCCGCCCATGCAGGCATCGAAGCCGAACTCGGCAATCGTCTCCAGCAGCGTCACCGACTGGAACGGGTTGCGCGGCTTGCTCTCGTCCTTGATGACGATGGTGCCGCGCTTGATCGAGTCTTCCAGCGAACGCACGATAAGGCGCTCGCCCAAATCCTTCGCCAGCTTGTCGCGGCACTCGATGACTTCGGGGAAGTTGTGCTCGGTGTCGATATGCACCAACGGGAATGGGAACTTCGCCGGACGGAAAGCCTTCTCCGCGATGCGCAACATCACGATGGAATCCTTGCCGCCGGAAAACAGCAGCGCCGGATTTTTGCACTCCGCCGCGACCTCGCGCATGATGTGGATGGATTCGCTTTCGAGGGCGTCCAGATGGGTGAAGGTGTGACTGCTCATATTTCTCTCTCGTTTATATATTTCACATCTCGTGTAGGGCGCAATAACCAACGGGCATTGCGCCGTATGTTTCCATCCGGTGCAATGCGCTTCGCTTATTGCACCCTACCTATCTTATTTTGCTTTTGCAGCGGTAAATTTTAGTGCAGAGGTCTTGCCCACATGCAGACCGCATTCCTTGTTCTGCGGGTCTTCCCACCACCATCGTCCCGCCCGAATATCTTCACCGGGAGTGATCGCTCTTGTACACGGCGCACAGCCGATGCTGGGGTAAAACTGATCGTGCAGCGCATTATACGGAACGTCGTTGGCTTTGATGTATTCCCATACTTCGGCATTGGTCCACTCCAGCAGCGGATTGAATTTCTGCAAACCGTGATCGGCATCGAACGACGCCGCCTCCAGACTGCCGCGCGTAACCGCCTGTTCGCGGCGCATGCCGGTGATCCAGGCTTTTTTCCCGGCCAGCGCGCGCTTCAGCGGCTCCACCTTGCGCACATGGCAGCAGGCCTTGCGGTTATCCACGCTGTCGTAAAAACCGTTCACGCCATGCTGCGCCACATAGCCCTCGACCAGCTTCGCATCGGGAAAGAACACTTGCAGCGGCACGCTGTAGCGCGCGCGCACGGCCTGCATCAGGTCATAGGTCTCTTGCGGCAAGCGTCCGGTATCGAGACTGAACATCTGAATATCCGGCTGATGTTTGGCGATGAGGTCGGTCAGCACCATGTCTTCCGCGCCCAGACTGTTGGCGAAAGTCACCGGTGCAAACTCTGTTGCCGCTTGCCGCAATACGGCAACGGTTTGAGCGATCTTTTGCGGCAAGGTACTCATACTGCAACTCCTCTTTCGGCGCGCCGGTACAGCGGCAGCGCATTGTCGGTCGAAGCTTGATAGCTCACTGAAAAATCTGCCAAGCCGTTCAGCGCATCCTGAATATCTTTATCCGCCCGCACCGCGAACGCATCAAAACCGACACGCTGCATGTAAAACAACTGGTCGCGCAACACATCGCCGATGGCGCGCAATTCGCCGCGATAACCCACGCGATTGCGCAAATTAAAGGCAATGGAGTAACCGCGCCCGTCCGCGAACTTGGGAAAGTCCACCGCGATCACGGGAAACTTCGCCGCATCGCTTTGCAGCTCTTCCGCGCGCTCGTCGCTGGCGAACCACACGCCGATGTCGGCACGGTGCTGCAACACCTCGCGCTGCGCCTGCCACACTTTGAGCGGCACAAGCACTTTTCCCGACGGCACGTTGATGCCATCGGCAGTATCGGCCTCGCCCAAGCGCAGCACGCTCCAGCTATCCTCGACGACGGTTTTGTTTTTGATAATCTTCATCAGAACCTCGGTGAGTAATACGGGTTATCGTAAGGAGTGCCGATCTTGAGCAGATCGTAATCCGGCAACAGCAGTTTCTCGTCTTGCGGCACCGGCGTCGCGTACACGTACTCGGCAAAAGGCTCGATACCGGTGCGGCGCACCGTGTCAATGAAGCGCTCGCCCGCGTGCCGCTCGCGCACATACACCTGTAGCAGGCGCGCAACCACTTCCGGGATCTGCGCAAACGAAAACGAGCGCCCGATAATCTTGCCGATGTTCGCGGGGCTGCCCTTGTTGCCGCCGATGGACACCTGATACCACTCCTCGCCCGATTTATCCACGCCGAGAATGCCGATGTGGCCGACATGATGATGGGCGCAGGCATTCACGCAGCCCGAGATGTTCAGGTCGATCTCGCCGATGTCTTGCAGGTAGTCGATGTCGTCGAAGCGCTCGTCCACGGCCTTGGCCAGCGTGATGGAACGCGCATTGGCCAGCGTGCAGAAGTCACCGCCGGGGCAGCAGATGATGTCGGTCAGCAGGCCGATATTCGGCGTGGCCAAACCATGCGCTTTCGCGCTATCCCACAGGCTGATGAGGTCGGATTGCTTAACGTCGGCCAGCACCAGGTTCTGCATGTGGGTGACGCGCAATTCGCCGCAGCTGTATTTCTCGGCCAACTCTGCCGCCGCGTCCATCTGCTCCGCAGAGGCATCGCCCGGAGCCACACCCGCCCGTTTCAGCGACAGCTCTACCACCGCATAACCCGGCACCTTGTGCGGCTTGACGTTGCGCTTATACCAGTTGGCAAAAGCTTTGCTGTCGCGCAACAAGGCGACAACGGCGACATCCGCCGCTGGCAGTTGCTCATAGGCCGGCGCAGTAAAATAGGCCGCGACGCGATCCAGCTCGGCCTGCGTGACGGTGCAGGGGCCGTCTTTGGTGAACTGCCAGTCCGCTTCCACCTGACGGCGGAATTCGTCGATGCCGATCGCCTTCACCAGTATCTTGATGCGCGCCTTGTACAGGTTGTCGCGGCGGCCGTGTTCGTTATAGACGCGCACGATGGATTCGACATAAGTGAGGATGTGCTGCCAGAGAATGAAATCGGCGATCTCGGTGCCGATCACCGGCGTGCGTCCCAACCCGCCGCCGACCAATACGCGGAAGCCAACTTCGCCCCGCGCATTTTTTACGGCCTGCAAACCGATGTCGTTGATCTGGATCGCGGCACGATCCTGCGCCGCGCCCGTGATCGAAAACTTGAATTTGCGCGGCAGGAAAGCAAACTCGGGATGGAAAGTGCTCCACTGGCGCAGCAGCTCGGCATACGGGCGCGGGTCGATGAGCTCGTCCTGCGCCACCCCGGCGAACTCGTCGCTGGTGGTGTTACGGATGCAGTTGCCCGAAGTCTGGTTGGCGTGCATTTCCACCGTCGCCAGATCGGCGAGGATGTCCGGCGCATCTTCCAGCTTGAGCCAGTTGAACTGAACGTTCTGGCGCGTGGTGAAGTGACCGTAGCCACGGTCATACTTGCGCGCGATGTGGGCAAACATGCGCAGCTGCTTGGCGCTCAACATGCCGTAGGGCACGGCGATGCGCATCATGTAGGCATGAATCTGCATGTACAGGCCGTTCTGCAAACGCAGCACGCGGAACTCGTCTTCCTTCAGCTCGCCGGACAATCTGCGGCGCACCTGATCGCGAAACTGCGCGACGCGCTCCGCCGTAATCCGGTGATCGAATTGATCGTAGCGATACATGGTTATTCCTCTGAAGGATAGCTTTTGGAAACCGGCAACAGCAGCGCCGCGTCGAGCGGAAACTTCGCGCCGTAAGCGAGAATGTGCGCGACATCGGCATCTTCGTCGTGGCGCAAAGCCAAACCGATGTAGGCGTGCGCGCCCTCCTGCCCGATCACCACACCGACCCGGCCGCCGCAGCCGTTGAACCAGCTCACCTGTTTGGGTTTATTGGGTTTGTTCGCACTCATTTTGATTCCCTCGTCCATTTACATCGTAGGGTGGGCACGTTTCCGTGCCCACCCTACCCGTCATTTATAAAAAACCATCTTCAAACCGATAATCAGCAACATCACAGCCAACAGCGGACGCAACACCTTCTCCGGCACTTTCGCGCTCAGGTGGCTGCCGATGTAGATACCGGGCAGCGAACCCAGCAGCAGACTTCCCAGCAGCACAAAATCCACCGTGCCCAGCGCCATGTGCCCCATGCCGGCCACCGCCGTCAGCGGCACGGCATGCACGATGTCCGTGCCCACCACTTTAACCGACGACATGCGCGGATACAGGAACAGCAATGCCACCGTACCCAGCACACCCGCCCCGATGGAAGAAATCGTCACCAGTGCGCCGACCACCAACCCTGTCGCAATCGTCGCGGCAGGCAGATAGCGATGGTGCAATTCATACACCGAACCGTCCTGGCGCCGCGCCAGCTTTTTGATCTGATCTTTCAGCAACAAGGCGGTGGCTGTGGCCAGCAACGCCACGCTCAACACGCTAGTCACCAAACCGCGCAATGTCTTCTCATCCAGCGCCAGAAATTTCAGCAGCGCGATAGTCGCCAGCGCCGCCGGGAAACTGCCCAAGCTCAGCAGCCCCACCACTTTCCAGTCCACCGAGCCGTTGCGGCTGTGCACCCAGCCGCCGACCGACTTGGTCAGCGAGGCGTACAGCAGGTCGGTGCCCACCGCCGTGGCGGGCGACACGCCGAACAGCAACACCAGCAACGGCGTCATCAGCGAACCGCCGCCGACCCCGGTCACCCCGACGATCAACCCGACCGCAAAACCCGAAACTGTATACAACCAATCCATATATGCGCCATCCTCTTTATTCAGGCGCGCATTCTAGTTGAACACAGATATACTATTAAATACTTTTTTGTTAGAGTTTTATAACTATCCGACATATAAGAGGCGATGATGAACTTGCAGCAATTACGCTACCTGAACGAGATCGTGCGGCGCGGCCTGAATATTTCCGACGCCGCCGCCGCGCTGTACACCTCGCAGCCCGGCATCAGCAAACAGGTCAAATTGCTGGAAGAAGAGCTCGGCATCGAAATTTTCGTGCGCAACGGCAAGCGCATCGTCGCGCTTACCGAACCGGGCAAGACCATCCTCGACATCGCCCAGCGCATCCTGCACGAGTCGGACAATCTGAAACAGGTGGGGCAGGAATATCAGGGGCAGGATAGCGGGCAACTGATCCTCGCCACCACCCACACGCAGGCGCGCTATGTGCTGCCGCCCGTGGTGAAGCAGTTCATCAAGCGCTACCCCAAGGTCAAACTCGGCCTGCATCAGGGCAACCCGACGCAAATCGCCGAACAGGTGCTCAACCGCGAGGCCGATATCGCCATCGCCTCGGAGAGCATCATGCTGTTCGACGGGCTGGTTTCCCTGCCCTGCTACGACTGGCATCACTGCGTGGTCGTACCGCCCAAACACCCGCTGCTGGAAGTCAAAAAGCTGACGCTGGCAAAGCTGGCCGAGTACCCCGTCATCACCTACGACTTCGCCTTCAGCGGACGCAGCAAAATCGACGAGGCCTTCGCCGCCGCGAATATCGCGCCCAATATCGCGCTCACCGCCATCGACGCCGACGTCATCAAAACCTATGTGGAACTGGGCCTAGGCGTCGGTATCCTCGCCGAGCTGGCCTTCGTCCCGGAGCGCGACCGCCATCTGCGCAAGATCGACGCCGCACACCTGTTCCAGCCCACCACCACCCACCTCGCCATCCGCAAAAACGAATACCTGCGCGGCTATACTTACGACTTCATCGAACTGTTCGCGCCGCATTTGACGCGCGACGTGGTAACGCAAGCCATGCACATCAACCTTTGAGCAATTGTTTTGAGGAAAGAAATGAACGAAACCCTACGCACCCAGCAAGCCCACCGCAGCATCCGCGACTACAAAGCCGACCCGGTCAGCGACGAGCTGCTCGACCAGATCATCGCCGCCGCCCACCGCGCGCCGACTTCGATGAACGCGCAGGAGATTTCGCTGGTCGTGGTGCGCGATGCCGCCACGCGCGCCAAAATCGCCGAACTTTCCGGCGGGCAAGCATGGATTATTAAAGCCCCGGTCTTCATCACCATCGTGCTCGACTTTCACAAGACCGATCTCGGCGTGCGCAAAGCGGGCAAGACGCAGATCATCCATGAGAGCATGGAAGGCTTCGGCGTTGCCGCCACGGACGCGGGCATCGTGCTGGGCATGCTGATTACCGCCGCCGAATCGCTGGGCTTGGGCATCGTGCCCATCGGCGGCATCCGCCGCAACCCGCAGGGCATCATCGACCTGCTCGGCCTGCCGCCGCTCACCTTCCCGCTGGTCGGCCTGTGCATCGGCCACATCGACAAAAACGCGCCGCAAAAACCGCGCATGGACATCAAGACCTTCCGCCACGACGAGCGCTACGACGCATCCGGCTACCCCGCCGCCATCGACGCCTACGACGACGCACTCGCGCATTTCTGGAAAGACGTCGCGCGCAGCGAAGGGTTGCCGTGGTCGGAAGCGCTCGCCAGCCGCTTCCCGTCTGTCTATTTCCCTCAGGTCAAACCCGTGGCCGCGATGCAGGGACTACTCAACGACAAGTAAATTCAGGTAAGCTTGGAAAGTTAATAAACGTAACCGGAGCAAGAAGGAATGGCTGATCCCAATATGAAGATTCTCGTGGTGGACGATTTTTCCACCATGCGGCGCATCGTGCGCAACCTGCTCAAGGAGCTGGGCTTCGCCAATGTGCATGAAGCGGAAGACGGCGTGGATGCGCTGAACAAGCTGCGCAGCGAAGGCAATTTTGAATTCGTGGTATCCGACTGGAACATGCCGAACATGACCGGCATCGAATTGCTGCGCACCATACGCGGCGATGCCGCGCTCAAGCATCTGCCGGTGTTGATGGTCACGGCGGAAGCCAAGCGCGAGAACATCATCGAGGCGGCACAAGCCGGCGCCAGCGGTTATGTGGTCAAGCCGTTCACGGCCGCCACGCTGGACGAAAAGCTGAAAAAAATATTTGCCACCATGCAGAAATGAGCGATGCCATGACCACGCCAACCCCGCGCAAGAAACGCACAACCCTGCCCGACTCCCGAGTAGAAAAGATCGGCTTGGCCACCGCCAGACTGCACCGCATCCTCAAAGAGCTCGGGCACACGCGCCGCCTGGAAAAATCGGCATCCACCATGCCGGATGCGCGCGAGCGTCTTTCCTTCATCGACAAATCCATGCACGAAGCCTCGGAGAAGACCATCAGCGCAGTCGAAGCATCATTGCCGCTCACGGCGCAGACCCGCAGCTCTTGCAGCGACCTGTCCATGCGCCTCGCGGATGCCGATTTCGGCGAGCATAAAGCGCTCGTGATGGAAACCATTTCCAAGCTGGGCGAGATCGCGATGGCGGAAGAGAGCGTGCGCCACAACCTGATGCAGATCATGGAGGCGCAGGAGTTCCGCGATGTGGCAGGCCAGATGGTCAACAAGATCGTGGATGCCGCCGTCGAGATCGAGAACATCCTGCTCGACATCCTCAAGGAATACGCACCGGATGCAAAAGATTCCCTCATCAGCACCGAAGGGCTGACTGCCGGCCCCGGCCATCAAACCAAAAGCAGCGTCAACGGGCAGGACGAAGTGGACGATTTGCTGGCTTCGCTCGGCCTTTAACGGGCGATGAGTTCGCGCGATTTTTCCGATCCTGCGAGCCGACTCCCCGACATTCCCGGCTATCGCCTGCTGCACCGGATCGGCAGCGGCGGCATGGCGCAAATCTATCTTGCCGAACGCATGCCCGACCGGCACAAGGTCGCCGTCAAAATACTGGACAACACCGATGCCATGGACGAAGCGGTACAGCGCTTCGCCGCGGAGTATCGCGTACTGGAAAGTCTCCACCACAAACACGTGCTGAAAGTATATGAACAAGGGGATGCCGGCGGCTCCCTGTTCATCGTGATGGAGTATTTCGACGGCGGCGATCTGGCCCGGCGCATCCCGCCTCGCGGGATGGAATTTGCCGCCGCATGGCGGGTGTTGCACGAAATGGCGCAAGCCTTGGCGGAAGTCCACCGTCTGGGCATCATCCACCGCGACATCAAACCCGAAAACATCATGTTCTGCAGCGGCGGCGATGCGGTGCTCACCGATTTCGGCATCGCCAAACAAATGGATGCAATGCAAACGCTCACCGCCGCCGGCTTCGTGCTCGGCACCCCCTACTTCATGAGCCCGGAACAGATACTGGGAAGGCACCTCGACGGGCGCACCGATGTCTACAGCATCGGAGGCGCATTCTACAACATGCTGGCCGGGCACGAACCCTACCGGGGAGCAAGCATGGACGAGATCGTCCTGCAACACCTGAATGCCCCCGTCCCCTTATTGCCGGAGCCGTACCGTCACCTGCAAGCGCTGCTGGAAAACATGATGGCCAAAAAACCTGAGCAGCGTTACCACGCGCACACGCTGCTGCACGCGCTCGAAAAATTCGCAGCCTGAGTTTCGGCTTGCCCTGGCCTGTCTACTCCCACTTGAATACAAACGCGCCTATCGCCAGAAAAACGATACTCATCACCGTGATGACCCACACATGAGGCATCACCTGGGATAGCGTGGCGCCCTCGTTCATGATCGCGCGCGTGGCCGAGATCATGTGGGTCAGCGGGAATATCTGCGCCAGCCGCTGTACCCAGACTTGCGCGCCCTCCAGCGAGAACCATGCACCCGACAACAGCATCATCGGCCAGGTCATGACGTTGAGAATGCCGCCGGCAAACTCTTCGCTGGCCGTGCGGGACGCGATCAACAAGCCGATGGAAATCATGCTGGTCGCACCCAAGGTGGTTACCAGCAGCAAATCCCAATACGAGCCCTGCATATTGAAACCGATGAACAAATTGCAGCCGGCATAAACCACCGTGGTAATCACCATAATCAGCAGCAGGCGCGAGATCAGTTGCGCCAACAGAAATTGGAAAGCGCCCAGCGGAGTCGCCTTCAGGCGTTTGAGAAAACCGTTTTTGCGGTAGCGCACGATTACGAAACCCACGCCGAACAGGCAGGCGAACATCATGTTCATGCCCAGAATGCCGGGCAGAAACCAATCCACATAGCGTATCTCCGCCCCGTCCACCGCCTGGCGTTCAAAGCGCTGTCCTTCGGCACCCCAGACAATGCGCTCCAGCAAATAACCGTTGGGCGAGCTGGAATTGACCCAATATTTCGGCGCGCCGCTGACGTCGATCAGCATATCCATCTGGTGGTGCCTCACCTTGTCGATCGCGGCATCCAAATTGTCATAGGGGATGAACAAAATATGCCGCGTCGATTGCAGCGCGGGAGCGACCAGCGCCATTCTTGCGGGGCCGCCGACGATGCCGACTTTGTAGATGTCTTTGTTGCCGCCGGAAAAGGTAAACGCCAGCCCCAGCACCAGCATGAATGGCATCGCGAGATTCCACGCCAGCGCGGAACGGTCGCGCAGAAATTCCATGTTGCGCGCATGCAGCACAGCCAGAAACTTTCTCATGGTTTGAAAGCCTTCCCGGTCACGTTGATAAACAAATCTTCCAGCGTCCAGGTGCGGATGCTCAAACGGTCCAGATTGGCTCCGTTTTCCATCATCTGCTGCAAAGTATGATGCAGACGCTTGGTCCGTATCTCCACCATTTCCCCCGCCTGCACGGCACCCAGCCCCGCCAGATTGCCGCCCGCATCCGCACCGGGGATTTGCAATATCACATCGCCGAAATGATCGGACAGCAACTGCGCCGGCGTTCCCTGGGAAACGATCCGCCCCTTGTCCATGATCGCGATTTCATCGCACAGCGCGTACGCCTCTTCCATGTAATGCGTGGTCAGCACGATGGTTTTGTTGCGCGACTTCACCAGCTTGACCAAGTCCCAGAAATTGCGCCGCGCCTGCGGATCCAGCCCCGTCGTAGGTTCATCCAGAAAAATCAACTCGGGATCGTTGATCAGCGCCAACGCCAACAGCAGGCGTTGACGTTGCCCGCCGGACAATTTGCGCGTGTCCCGCTCCAAAATCTCTCCCAGCGAACACAACTCGATGACTTCTGCGGCAGGCAGCGTCCGGTGATACAGCCGTTCAAAAAATTCCAGCGTTTCGCGCACCGTTAAAAATTCCTGTAGCGCGGTATGCTGAAACTGGATGCCGACCTCTTCGCGATAACGTGCGCCCAGCGGCTCCCCTTTGTACAGCACGGTGCCGCTGGTCGGCAGGTATATTCCTTCCAGCATCTCTATGGTGGTGGTCTTGCCCGCGCCGTTCGGCCCGAGCAGACCGAAGCAAATCCCCCGGGGAATGGCAAGGTCGATACCGTCCACGGCAAGCACACCGGGGTATTGTTTGACCAGGTTAGTGGCGGTAATTATTGGAGTCATAATGATTGGCACCGGCATCTATCGCCGCGCGGGATGGCAAGCGAAAGCGTTCGGCATCCCCACATCAAAGATGCGCGCGATAGTAATTGAGAAAATCTTCCGCAGCTAATGGTTTGCTGAAGTAATAGCCTTGTATCTGGTCGCAGCCCAAGCTCTTCAGCAGTTCGAGTTGCAGCTCCGTCTCCACCCCTTCCGCCACCGTCGAGAGACCCAGCGCTTGCGCCATGGCGATAATGGTTTTCGCAATCGCCACATCGTCGATATTCTCCGGGGTATCTTTGATGAAGGCTCTATCCACCTTCAGGCAATCAATCGGAAAACGCTTCAGATACGCCAGCGACGAGTGCCCGGTACCGAAATCGTCGAGCGCGATGTGTATGCCGCGATCATGGAGCGCACCAAGCAATTGGATGACGCTCTCGGGATCGTCCATCACCATGCTCTCGGTGATCTCCAGCTCCAGCGAACTCACCGGCAGTCCGGTCTCGGCAAGCGCCGCATCGACTTCGTCGAGCAGGTTGCCGGAACGGAACTGGCGCGCGGAAAGATTGACCGCCACGCGCAAGGGACGCAATCCGGCGCGTTGCCACTCCGCATTCTGGCGGCAGGCTTCGCGCAACACCCAGCGGCCGATGGCGACGATGAGCCCGGTATCTTCGGCCACGGGAATGAACTCGACCGGAGAGATCATGCCGCGCTCGGGATGCACCCAGCGCACCAGCGCTTCCATGCCGAGCAGGCGACCCGATGCCGTGTCCACTTTGGGTTGGTATTGCAGACGCAGCTCGTTGTTCTCCACCGCGTGTTGCAAATCGGCAGCGAGGCGCAAGGTCTTGGCGGCGGCGCGGCTCATGGCTTCGTCGTAGACGGCGAAATCGTTGCCTCCCGCACGGCGCACGCGGTTACACGCGGAGGCCGCCTGCTGCACCATCGCCTCCACCATGCCCTCAACATCGTTGCAGTTTTCGCAGTGCATGAGTGCTGCGCCGATCGACAACGTCGAAAACAACTCGCGCCCGTCCACCTGTAGCGGTTTGTGCATCTCAAGCAACAGGTGACGGGCGCGCTGTTCCGCCGCAGACAAGTTGCAAGGCAGGCGCACCAGAACAAATGCGTTGCTGCCGAAGCGGTATAGCTTTTCCCCTTGCGGATTGAGCGTATCGCGCAGGCGCTGCGCGATCTTGACCAGCCATTTCTCCGTCTCCGCCGCACCGAAACTTTCCAACACCTCCTGTTCCTGATCGGCCACCAGCATCATCACCGACCCGGCACACTGTTGCTCGAATGCGAGCCCAAGGTCTGCACGCAACTGGTACTGGTTCGGCAGGCCGGTCGCGGCGTCGAAATACGCCTGATAAGCCAGGCGTTCTTCCGCCTGTTTACGCGCGCTCACGTCTTTGAGGTAGAGGTGGAATTCGGCGAAGTCGGCCAGATAGGCCACGGTGCATTCGAGCGTATGCGTGCCGTGCGCATATTCGAATTGCGTGTTCGCTGTCGGCGCGGCACGGGTCGCAGACAGGTGCGCCGCCACATCGGACGGCAACAGTTGCGCAGGTTGCGCGGCAGCAAGATCGAGGTGGGCGAGCAGTTGCGCCGTTGCCGGATTGGCATACAGCACTTCGCCATCCGCATTCAGGCGCAATACCGGATTCGGATCGCGCTCGGCGAACAGCGCCAGCCTGCGCCGTTCCGCGCCTTCGCGGATGATGGCCACGACGTAGTAGCCAACGAAGAAGGCAACACCGAAGATCAACACCGAGAAACCGATGACGGAACGCACCATGGTCGATACGCTGCTCTGGGAATCCTCGCCCAGCATGTTCACCGCTTGCTGGTTGGCGGCGGTGATGGTGCCGAGCGTTTTTTCGATCTGGCGGACTTTGGGTTTTATCTGCGCCAGCGTCGCACGCGCTTTGTCCCAATCGACATTGTTGCCGGCGAGCGTGGCGGACAACTCTTCGGACAATTTCCCGAGTTCCACCAGATGTGCGCGCAACTCATCCACTTCAGCGCGCGAACCGGAGTCCTCCGCCAGCTTGGCAACCACCGCGTCCAGCCGTTTTTGGTTTTCGCCGCGTTGCGCCAGAAATGCCGCACGGGTCGCCGTGTATGAGTAGTATTCGTACAGCAGACGCTCCTCGTCCGCAATCACGCCGCGCAACTCGCCGATGCGCTGGGATAAAGGCAGCTTTTCCGCGATAAACATCCGGTTTACGGCCTGCACCGAATCGCCCAGATAGACGATGCGCGCGGACACCGCGATGCCTACCGTCAACACGAGTAAAAAAGCCAGCCATATCCTGCGTTGCAGCATCGCGCACCTTTGCTATGTTTTGGGAAAACTGCCACCCGCGTAACGGGTGGCGGCGAATGCTACCGCTTTACTTCTTATCGGAAGAGGCGGGCTCCAGCTTGCCGCCGAGCTTCAAACAACTGCCTTTGGGCACGTTTGAATAATCGTTGGGATCGTTGTCGATCTTGGAATGCCCGGCGCAGGAATGCTTGTTGGCGTTGCTATTGCACGCGTTCTGCCCGGCTTTGGCAACACCGAAACATTTTTCATTCTCGGCAGCTGCGGCGTTGCCGGTCGCGGCGGTAATGCCGAGT
>JBBIJL010000048.1:0-12926 GCA_037446005.1 Gallionellaceae bacterium
TCAAGGGCAACGAGTTCGAGAACGCGACTCTGGAAGAAATCGTCAAAAAATCTTCCGGCGGCATTTACAACAACGCGGCACAAGTGTGGAACCACACCTTCTTCTGGAACTGCATGAAGCCGAACGGCGGCGGCGCTCCAAGCGGCGCATTGGCCGATGCCATCAACAAAAAATGGGGCAGCGTTGATGAATTCAAGAAAGCCTTTCAAGCTTCCGCCGTGGGTAACTTCGGTTCCGGCTGGACCTGGCTGGTGAAGAAGGCCGACGGCTCGTTGGACATCGTCAACATGGGCGCAGCCGGCACACCGCTGACCACCGGCGACAAAGCGCTGCTGTGCGTGGACGTGTGGGAGCACGCCTACTACATCGACTACCGCAACCTGCGCGCCAAGTTCGTCGAGACCTTCCTCGCCAATCTGGTGAACTGGGATTTCGTGGCAAAGAACTTCGCGTAATCAGCTACACAGTATTTGTGTTAATAAAAAAGCGCCCATCCGGGCGCTTTTTTCATTGTTGAAAAACGGCGAAGTGCATGTCCTTCATTCCCCAACTGGCTGTATTTCTTTTTCATGCAACCTTCTTTTCGAATGGTGTTGCACGCGTTTTTTGAGAGCCCCAAAACTTGCGACAACGGTATCGTCGATCACGATACGGTTGCGTCCGCCTCCCTTGGCACAATACATCGCGGTATCGGCACGGCGGAAAATATTTTCTTCATCTTCCGCGCCATCGAACAGGGCGACGCCGATGCTGCCGGTGCAACGATGTTCGACCGCTCCTGTACCGTCCGAGAGGTCAAAGCGATAGAGCACCGCCAGCCTTGAGAGGATTTTGTCAGCGACGCGCTCAGCCTGAATTCTCGCCTGCGTTTCGTCTGCATCAAGGCCGCCTAGCAGCACGACAAACTCATCCCCCCCGAAACGGGCCACCGTGTCGGTTTCGCGCACGCAAGCGTTGAGGCGCTGGGCGACTTCGATCAGCAAGCGATCACCGATCTCGTGGCCGTGGGTGTCATTGAGCGGTTTGAAGTTGTCGAGATCGAGGAACATGAGTGCGCCGTGAGCACCATCTCGCCTTGCGGAAGCGACAACGCGGGGCAGACGGTCATGCAGCAGACGCCGGTTGGGCAGTCGGGTGAGAGGATCGAAATAAGCCAGTTGCCGTATCTGTTCTTCGAGTCGTTTCCGCTCGGTGATGTCATTGGCGAGCGACACAATCTCGCGCGGCTCGCCCGGTCGTTCGGGCAACCAAGCGTTGAACCACTCGCAAGTGATCATGCGGCCGTCGCGGGTCAGGTTGTCGTTGATGCTGTGCGGCAGGACGTTCTCGCGCACCATGTGCGCAAGTTCCGGCTCCAGCCGCTCGCGTTCGGCTGCCGACAGTAGAAAATCGGGAAAGCACTTGCCGATCACTTCATCGCGCTTCCAGCCGAATAGCGCCTCGGCCTGACGGTTCCAGTCGGTGACGATGAAGCCCTCGCGCCAGACGATGCCGGCCGAAGCCGAGGTCTGGAAGATCACGCGGTGGCGCTCCTCGCTGCGCGATTTTTCCCCCAAGGCCACAGCGAGGCGGCGATTGATGCGATGGATATAGACGGCGATACTGCCAATGATGGCCAATACCGCGACGATGGCCGCCAACGTACGGTAGAACCAGGTGAGATCGGCCTTGTGATCGGGCTGATAAAAGAAATCGTCGAGTGGTTTTCCTGATGGGATCAGCCCGAAACGCGCATAAGTATCGGTGATGTGCCGCCAGCGTCCGGGGTTGCTGTGTCCGATCTCGATGATCTCGGGATTGATGAGGCGGCGCAACTCCTGCGCCTCGTAGGCTAGGTGCTCGCGGGTCTTGTTCTGGCTGTTGTAGCGCGAGAGGATCAGCTCGACGAGCTCTTGCGGATGATCCAGTGCATATTGCCAGCCGTGCATGGTGGCGGCACGAAAAGCCGCCACCAGCTCAGGTCGCTGGGTCGCCAGCGCCCGGTTCGTAAACAGCACGTCGCCGTAGAAATCCATGCCGTAGGTTTGCGGCCTGAGGATGGTGTAGGGAATGTTCCGCTGCTTCAAAAGATAGGGCTCGTTCGAGACATAGGCGTTGAGCGCCTTGACTCGGCGTTCGAGAAAATCGTCCAGATGACGCTCATCCCCCACGAAATGAAGCTTGTCGAGCGCAATGCCTTCGTCGATAAACATCGCCTTCAACTCGACATCCTGATCGCCTTCCATCAGCGCGATCTTGCCCGCGCCAGCCAGATCGACCGGACGCTGGTCGCGGCCATGCACGACTAGGATGTTGGGCGAGTGTTGGAATATCGGCCCCAACATCAGCACCGGCTTGCCTTTGAGGAAGTCGATCACCAAGCTGGATACCCCGATGCCGAAATCGGCCTTGCCCGCGAGCACCTCGGCTACCGGATCGGCACCCGGCCCGCCTTCTTTCAGCGTGACATCAAGACCGGCCTCGCGGTAGTAGCCCTGATGTAGCGCCGCGTAGTAACCGGCAAACTGGAACTGGTGCATCCAGCGCAGTTGCAGCGAAACCGGTTCGAGTGCCTGCGCGGGCCAAGCCGCGCAGGCGGCGACAAGGAATAGCGCGATCCGGCGCCGGATCGCCGTAGCTGTAGTGGAAAGGCTGTGCTTGAGCGACATCATTCCGCTCGAGCGACCTTGAAGCGACGCGCCTGCTCCTTTGCTCGTCGGCATGGTTCAAGCCGATGCCCTGTAGTGAATGAAATCATAGCCATGCGGCTATGCTAAACGAGAATCGCCGACGGCACTTTTGCGCGAATCGAAAATACTTTTGATTGCTCGTAAGTTTTTTCCTGCGGGAGAAGGTGGTCAGCGTCTGCCGGGGAGCTTTCGCGGCAGCAGGTCGCCACTTTGCGCACAGATGGGTAATATGCGGCCTTCGCCTTGTCTTGCGCCAAAATGTTGCAGCACCGCCCCCATAGCCCAGCGCCGACCATTCTGCTGATCGATGACTCAGTGGCCGAATTGCGCGTGTTGCTGGACATGCTCGCGGCACGCAAGTGGCGTGCCGTGGTGAGTTTCGACGGGCTGGACGGCTACCACAAAGCCACCCTCAAACAACCTGACCTGATTCTGCTCGATGTGCGCATGCCCAGGCTGGACGGCTTCGCTGCCCTGCGGCGGCTGAAGGCCGATGCGCGCACCCGAGCCATCCCGGTGATCTTCCTCACCGCGGCGGAAGACAAGGCGGATCGCCTGACCGGACTGTCGCTAGGGGCGGTGGATTACATCATCAAGCCCTTTGTCAGTGAGGAGGAGGTGCTGGCGCGCATCGGCATTCATCTCGAATTGTCGCGCCGCCCCGTTACACCCGCAGGTGTGAGTGCCAATGGCGCTGAGAGCCTGTCTTCGCTGGTGACGGCGGCGACGACCTTGCTGCTGGAACAGATGTCCGATCCGCCATCCATAGAGGCGTTGGTGCGGCAACTGGGAACCAACGAGAATCGACTGAACGAAGCTTTTCACGAAGCCTTCCAGTTGCCGGTGTTCGGCTGGTTGCGCGAACAGCGCCTGAAATCAGCGCGCCAGTTGCTGGCACAGACTGACACCCCGATTGCCGATATTGCTGCTCACTGCGGCTACGCTTCACCAGCGAATTTCGCTACAGCGTTCAAAGACAGGTTCGAATGCTCGCCCAGAGATTTTCGCCGTCAGGCCGCTGCGGAAAGTTCGCCGTGATGTGGCGCGCGGATTTCTTCATGCGCGTGCTCACGCTGCTGTTCCTCGCGCTGATGAACAGCGGACTGCGCGCAGAAACGGTGGCGACCGATCCCGAGGTCGAGCGTATTGACCTGTCTGAGCGAATGGAGATATTGCGCGATGCCGAGCGGCGCATCGAGTATGCCGACGTCGTCGCTATGCCCGATGCCTTCAGGCATGCCTCGCGGCAGGATCTGGTCACCAGTTTCAATGCCGGCTCGTCCTGGCTGAGGTTGGCGCTGAAGAATGACAGCGCCTATCCGTTGACGCGCTGGCTGGTCGTGGGCTCCGCCAAGACCCAGCGGGTGTCGCTGTATCTGCGGCGCGACGGGGTGATCGAAGCGTTGCAGTCCGGTCGAACGGTTGCCGTGGCGGAGCGCCCCCTTGAAACGATGGCCCCGGTGTTTCCGCTGAAGCTGGTGCCGGGAGAGCAGATGTCGCTGCTGATGCGGGTGGATGCGCGCGGTGCGACCGACATGGCGACGACCCTGTGGGAGCCGCAAGCCTACCGGCATGCCGAGGGCTCGCGGCAAATGCAGTTGGCGGCGATCCTGGCCGGCTTGCTGGTCAGCGCGCTGCTGGCGCTGATGGTATTCGCGACCATGCGCGAAACCCCGTACCTCTGGCTCGGGCTCTTTCTCGCTGCGATCGCCGGCCTAGAGGCCACGCGCAGCAATTTTCTTGGCACCTACCTGTGGCCGGATGCTTACGCACAACCGGGCTGGACACTGGCGGTGTTCGCCTTGGGCGCGGTATTCAGCCTGTCTAAAGTGATCGCTCATGCGCTCGATCTGGCGCGCTGGCTGCCCCGTGCGGATCGACTGCTGCAAGCATTGCGCTGGATCGCGGTCGCTGGCGCGGCAGTCGCACTTTTCAGTTACGGACATGGTGTGCTCATCCTGTCGGCAACATCCATCGTTCACAGCATTGCCACGCTGGTGCTGTCCTTGTGGGCCTGGTATCTGGGGCGCAAGGCAGGGCGTTTCTTCCTGCTGGCTTTCAGTATTGCGCTGCTGACCGAGATTGCCCGGCAACTGGCCAATCTGGGCTGGCTGCCGTGGATCGCCGCCATGGAATTCAGCACCCTGTTTTTCCTGCTGGCCAGCCCGCTCATCCTGCTGGGTCTGGCCGACCGTACCCGGCAACTGGGTGAGCAGTTGCGGGTGTCGGAACAATTGCAGCAGGCCAAATCGGAATTCATCGCGCGTGTCAGTCATGAACTGCGCTCGCCGCTCAATACCATCCTCGGTTTCAATCGCATGCTGGCGCGCGGCTCAACCAGACTGACTCTGGCCGAGGGCACGGCGGGCATCGAAAAAAGCACCCTGCGCCTGCTGCACCTGATCGACGAACTGTTGGATGAGGCGCGCGCCGCCGCCGGGAAACTCACGGTTTCGCCCGCGCCCATGACGTTGCAACCCTGGCTGGACGAGATCGCCCGCAACGCGCGGGTGCAAATCGAGGCCAAAGGCAACCGCCTGCTGTGCGCATTCTCCGGCGATCTTTCCGGCGCCATTCACGCCGACGGCGAGCGCCTGCGCCAAGTGCTGGAGAACCTGTTCAGCAACGCCAACCGCCATGCCCGGCAGGGAACGATACGTTTCGAATGCGCCGCGCACACCCTTGAGCAGAAAACCCAGTTGCACTTCGCCATCGAAGACAACGGCTCGGGCATCGCCCCCGAACGTTTGCAACTCATCTTCGAGCCCTTCGTGCATGGCGCCGCAACGACGCCCGACCCCGGTCGTCACGGTTCGGGATTCGGCCTCGGTTTGCCCATCTGCCGCGAATTGTTGCGCCAGATGGGGAGCGACATCGAGGTGGTCAGCACATTGGGGCGAGGCAGCCGCTTCTCCTTCTCGCTGCATTGCCGTGCCGTTGCGCAGGAAGAACTACCCGCACCCGACGCCCCAACCCTGTCTGCCAACAGTCCGAAAGTGCTGCTGGTGGACGATGATGTCGTGCAGCTCGATCAACTCACCGACTTGTTTGCCGAGGCGGGCTTCGCGGTGGTTGCCGTATCCGGCGGACAGGCCGCCTTGGCGCGTCTGGATGAGGAAGATTGGGATGCGGTAGTTACCGACCAAGCGATGCCGGGTATGGATGGCTGGTCGCTGTTGCGTGCCGTGCGCGCCAGAAAGCCCGCCTTGCCAGTGATCCTGTATTCCTCCGGCCTCCCCGACCGACCGGCCGATGTTCCGGCGGAACTGCATTTCGATGCCTCATTGCGCAAGCCCGCGTCCGCAGAAGAAATGCTCGCCGCCGTGTGGCGCTCGACACTGAAAGCCGCGGGCGTCGCCCCCGCGCTTGATTGGACGCAACTGGCACAGCTCGCCCGTGAAGGCGATGTGAGCGGCATCGAAGACTGGATCGCAGCAGCGCGCCACACCGCACATGAGCACGAGTGCATGCTTAAATGGTTTGAGGGCGCGCTGTATCGCCTTGATTTCTCCCTGCTGGAACGCTGCGCCGCTTTGATCGCCTAAAAGGCTCAAGGGATCAGCTTCGCAATATCCGACAGTGCTTGTGCTCGACTGGTCTCTGCATCCCATTTCTTCAACCACTTTGCGGGTATCAGCTCTATTGCATACATCGCCGCCAACATCCCGGTGATCGCTCCGGTAGTGTCCGCCATCAGTGCAAGGCTGCTAAACTTCCGCTCATGAAACTAAAACTCCTCCTGCTCAGTCGTCTCCACTTCGCTTTCGAAACACTCTCCGCCATGCTCGCGCGCAAATGGAAGCGCAATTTTTATTGGTATCTGGCCGCGTTGTTCACGCTGTTTGCCCTGCTGGATACCGCCTTCCTGCACATCACCAGCGAGATCCGCACGGCCACGTTTGATCCGATGGTGCGCTATCGTCTGGCGCCGCCGCAGCCCGATCCCGACATCGTGATCGTGGACATCAACGAGGCGAGTCTGTCCGCGATGTCCAAGGAGTACGGGCGCTGGCCGTGGCCGCGTCGGGTGCTGGGCGAATTTGTCGAGCAGGTGGAAAAGCAGCATCCCAAGGCGGTGGTGTTCGATATTCTGTTCAGCGACGCGGATGTGTTTAATCCGCAGAGCGATGCGTATTTCGATGCGAGCATCGCTCAAACCGGCAACACTTTTTTCCCCATGCTGTTGCTCGATGCCGCGAGCGACACCTTGCGCCAGGTGAAGATCGCGCAAATTCCCGGAGCCCTCCCGGCGCCGGATGAAACGCCGCAGGCGGATGCGTCGATCAGCATGATCCTGCCGTATTTCAAATCGGCCATCGACGGCGGGCGTCTGGGCATGCAGAACGTGATTCTGGATGCGGACGGTGTGGTGCGTAGCTATCCGGTGTATTCCGAAGGTTATGGCTGGCGCGTGCCGTCATTGCCGGCGCGTCTCGGGCGCGAGTTCGGCTGGCCCGAGCCTTCAACCGACCACATGCTGCTGAACTGGCGCGGCATGCCGTACAGCTACAAATATGTGAGTTTTGCCGATGCTTATCTGGATATGGGCAGCAAGGAAAAGCAGCGCCCGCAGGACGAGTTCAAGGACAAGATCATCATCATCGGTTCGACCGCCCCCAATCTGTACGACGTGCGCTCCACGCCGATGGCGGAAATGCACCCCGGCGTGGAAGTGCTGGCGACCGCGATCGACAATTACAAGCACGGCGACTCGCTGCGCTTTCCCGAAGGGCGTCTGTGGTATCTGCTGATTACGCTGACCATTATCTGGCTCACCGCCTGGGCGTTCCGGCGCGAGGAAGGGCGCGGCAGCCTCGACACGGTGTTCGGTCTGTCGCAGGTCATCCTGATCGCCTTTTCGTTCGCCAGCATCAACTTCACCGATACCTATATCAACTTGGCCGGGCCGGTGATGCTGGGCATTGCCTATTTCACGCTGGCGCGTCTGTATGCGACGGCGACCGCAAAGGTGCTGGAGCGGAATACGCTGAGCGCGGCGCTGGAGCGCCCGGGCGAGTTGCAGGCCACGCTGCTGTTGATCCGCCTCGATAGCAAGCGCAACGTGATTCCCGAAGGTATGCTGGAAAAAATCCGTTTGGGACTCGGGCGCCTCGGTGCTGAGCACAAGAGTGTGGAGGTGATTAGTGGCGCGCAGAAAGGGCTGTGGGGCTTGTTCGAGAAAACCATCGCCATTTCGTGGATCGCGGCTGCCGAAGACGGCGACGCGCAACAGGCGATCCGCGACGATGTGGAGCAGGTGTTAAACGGCCTGCAACCCTTGCTGCGGCGCTTCCTGCTGCATGTTGAGGATGCGGAGAGCCATGTGTTGCATCAGGGCAAGATTCACGGGGGCGAACAGGCTGCGGAAGAATGGCGTTTGCTGTTTGCCGCAGCCTTGCTCGAATGGCAAAAGCCGGAGTGAACGAGGGGGGGCTGCCGTTTGCGCCCCTGCCACCTCATGCGCTTAGTATCCGAACAAGCCTTTCAGCTTCTTGGCACCGTCAATAATCGAATTGGCGGGGACGTCGGGAGCGGCATTCGGCGACTTTGCAGAGCCGCTGTCGCCCGTCTCGCGTTGAAACGCTTTGGCTTCATCTGGGCAATAGTCGGCCAGTGCCTGGTAATTGTTGCTATCAACGGTTTTGCAGATGGAGCGTGTCGCGGCCGCCATATCAATGCCGCAGATTTTGGCGATAGTTACATCGGATGTGTCGTCGTGCTTGGCCAATTTCACATAGACCTCATGGCTTTTGGGCACATCTTTGACTAGCATTTTGCAGGCGAATTTTTCTTTGCCGGGGCACGCGGCATTCGGGCCAAAAAATCTTCCGGAAATGAGTTCGATGGTGCGGTAGTTGGAAATTTCGCATTGCTCGGCCATGGCGCTGGCCATTTGCTTGTTTGCCATTCCCATCATGTCGTTCACGTTTTCCATGCCTTTGTTGCCAACGGCGGCAGTGTCCGTGTCGCAAGCGGTGCCGATGCGTTTGCCTCGGTAGTTTGCAGTCATGTTGACAGGATGTCCCTGCGACTTGCCGGATAACCGTATCACACCCTGAAAGCTATCCGTCTTGTAGGTGACTTCGCCGCTTCCGCTCAATTCTTCGTCGTCGGTGTTGCAGCGCATTTTCCAGCTGGCTTTGTTGCCGGACGATTTCATGTCGCTGATTTCGCAATTGCCCCCCTGTTTCATGAATTGTTCGGGATTTTTTGCCGCATCCTTGGGCTGGCAAACAGTGGTGACGGAGGCCGGCATTGCGGCCATGTCCGACTTGGAGGTGACTTCCCATTGCTCGCCCGGTACGGCCAGCGCTACGGCACTCGTCAGGCTGAACAGCATGGTTAACGTGAAACTCGCGTAGCGATTCATGCCCGCTAGTATGGCGCTAAGAAATTTGTTCATGATCGCTCCCTCGCAGTTGATTGGTATCGAATCGTTGCTTTGCCGGGGAGATTCTTTGCCTTCTATGCCGGTGCGTCAAGCGCGAGTCGTTTCAGGCGGGGCGTTTAAAGCGTGCCTTGAGGGCGGCGACCAGTGTGCGGATATGTTGCTTGACGCGCTGGTAAGCCGGCCAGTTGTCCAGATAGGTGTGGATGCGGTTGCGGTAGTACATCACCCAAGTGTAGAGGCGGGCGAACCAGCCGATCTGCATCAGCGCGGGACGCGTGAGGTTGAAGATGCGCGAGAACAAGGCCATGCCGGCAATTTTCGCGAGTATGAATACCGTGCCGCCGATCAGCCAATGTCCCGCCGCCATGGCGTGCAGGCCGATGAGCTTGGCGGGGACGAGAATCAAACTGGGCAGCAGAAAGGTGAACAGCGCCCAGCGCGGGTGCAGTGCGGCGATGCGTTGTTCGATGGCATGGATAAAGCGCAGCGCACCCAGTCGCGCCATGAGTTTCGCCGTCCAGTCCCAGATGGCTTCTTCGATGAGGAAAACGAGGGCGGCGAGCCAGGTGAAGGGGGCAAGCAGCAGGCGTTTTAGTGTGTGCATTGTGCGTTGACCATATTGGGAGAGGGATTCTAGCAGCCTGTCGGACTTAAAGAATCGAAGCGAAAATTCGGCTGGGCGAGGGCAGATTTTGACGATTTTTTGGTCAATAGTCATTCTATTGACCAAAAAAGCGGCGAAATATGCACCGTCCAGATGGATTTGCAGCCGATTTCCTTTAAGTCCGACAGGCTGCTAGCAATGCTTTGGTAGAATTGCGCCTTAAAGTTCCCGCGCTAACCGATATGACTCCGACCCTTGTTTTTGACATCGAAACTATTCCCGACATTGCCGGGCTGCGCACCCTGTATGAGGTGGATAGCGCGGTGAGCGACAAGGAAGTGGCCGAGATGGCCTTCCAGATGCGCCGCCAGAAAACCGGCAGCGATTTCATCCAACACCATTTGCAGCGCGTCGCGGCGATTTCGTGCGTGCTGCGCGAGGGCGACAACTTCAAGGTGTGGTCGCTGGGCGAACCCGTCGAGGACGAAGGCAGCATCATCAAGCGCTTCTTCGACGGTATCGAAAAATACACGCCGCAAATCGTGAGCTGGAACGGCGGCGGCTTCGATTTGCCGGTGCTGCACTATCGCGGGTTGATCCACGGCATTCAGGCACCGCGCTATTGGGATCAAGGCGAGGACGACAAAGATTTCAAGTGGAACAACTACATCAGCCGCTACCACTCGCGCCACCTCGACCTGATGGACTTGCTGGCGATGTACACCGGCCGCGCCAATGCGCCGCTGGACGAACTGGCCAAGCTGATCGGCTTCCCCGGCAAGCTGGGCATGGACGGCAGCAAGGTGTGGGAGGCCTACCAGCAGGGGCGGTTGGTCGAGATACGCAACTATTGCGAAACAGACGTGGTGAACACCTGGCTGGTGTTCGCGCGCTTCCAGTTGATGCGCGGCCAATTTACCCGTGCGCGCTACGAGCAGGAGCTGGAACTGGTGCGCAGCACGCTGGCGAAATCGAGCGAGGCGCATTGGGCGGAGTATTTGGCGGCGTGGCCCAAGGAATAGTTCATGCTGCGTAATGTTTGGCTGGCTCTCGGCTGGCTGTGGGTCGCCGCTGTATTTTATTTATCCCTCACGCCGCATCCGCCCGAGCCGGTTTCTTTCAGTGGCTCCGATAAATTCGAGCACGCGCTGGCCTATGCGCTGCTCATGCTGTGGTTTTGCCAGCTTTATGGCGAACGGCGAGTGCGCTTGTTCTTGGCGTTCGCGGCGATGGGTGGAGTCATCGAAATTCTGCAAGGCTTGAGCGGCTACCGTTATTTCGAGTATGCCGACATGCTGGCAAATGCAAGCGGTGCGCTGATCGGCTGGGGCTTGGCGCGGACGGGATTGGGGCGCGTATTAACGATGTTGGAAAATTATGGCAAACACTGAACAAGTAGTAACGATTGAGTCACTGGATCAAGAAGGGCGCGGCATCGCGCATTGCGAAGGCAAGGTGATTTTTATCGAGGGCGCGTTGATCGGCGAGCGCGTGACGTATTCCTCCTTTCGCAAAAAACCGAGTTTTGAAAATGCCGTGGTGCAGCGCGTTTTTAAATCGTCCTACATGCGCGTGCAACCGAAATGCGCACACTTCGATTTGTGCGGCGGCTGTTCCATGCAGCATCTGGATGCGCGGGCGCAAGTTGCCGCCAAGCAGCGCATACTCGAAGATAATTTGCAGCGCATCGGCAAGGTCAAACCGGAAACCATCCTCGCGCCAATCTACGGCGAGACTTGGGGCTACCGCCAGCGCGCGCGCCTGTCGGTGCGCCATGTGCTAAAGAAGGGCAAGACGCTGGTCGGCTTCCACGAGAAGCGCAGCAGCTTTATCGCCGACATGCAGCACTGCGAAATTTTGCCGCCCAAGATCGCCAAGCTGTTGCCGCTGCTGGCGCAACTCAACGAGCAACTTTCCGTGCGCGACCAGTTGCCGCAAATCGAAGTGGCGGTGGGCGAGCATGTCGATGTGTTGGTGCTGCGCATTTTGCAGGCGCTGAGTCCCTCCGACGAGATGCTGATTAAAGAATTCGCCGACAAACATCAGGTGCAGTTCTGGACGCAGACCAAAGGGCCGGAAACGGTCAAACCGTTCTACCCGCTGGACGCGCCCGCGCTAACTTACAGCATGCCCGAGTTCGGCATCGAAATGCCGTATGCGCCGACCGAATTTACCCAGGTAAACAGCACGATGAACCGGCTGATGGTGGGTCGCGCGATCCGTCTGCTCGCCCCGCAACCCAAGGAGCGTATCGCCGATTTCTTCTGCGGCCTCGGCAACTTTACCTTGCCCATCGCCCGTAGCGGTGCGCAGGTGCTCGGCATCGAAGGCAGCGCCGCGCTGGTGAAACGCGCCGGGCAAAACGCCGCGCATAACGGACTGTCGGGCAATACCAAATTCGAAGCGATGAATTTGTTCGAGATGGACGAGCAAGCGCTGGCTGCCAAAGGCCGCTTCGACAAATGGCTGGTTGATCCGCCGCGCGACGGTGCGATCGAACTGGTGAAAGCCATCACGCCGGAAATCGCGCCGAAGCGCATCGTGTACGTGAGCTGCAACCCCGCCACGCTGGCGCGCGATGCCGAAGTGCTGGTGAACGTGAAGGGCTACCGGATCAAAGCGGCGGGCGTGATGAATATGTTCCCGCACACTTCGCATGTGGAATCTATTGCGGTGTTCGAGTTGCCATGATGCGCTGACGATTTGGTAGCCGAGGCGCTACTTTGGGTCAAGGAGGTTACGCCGTAGGGTGGGCACGTTTTTGTGCCCACCCTACGGCTTGCCGGAGCTTTCGCCTTACGATTTTTTCGGTGTTAGCGCCTCGCCTTCAAACTGAAGGCCCGCCCATCCCGTCTTTATAAAACTCCTGATGTTCTGGTGATCCGTGCCGTCCGGGTGTTTGAGCACGTCGTCGCGGTAATAGGCGCCGAAGCAATGCAGGGTTTGCTGTTGCGACAGGCCTTGCAGCTTGGCGAACGAAAACAGTTTGCACGAGCCGGAGTTTTTGCCCGCTTCGTTGAGCAGGTCGCCGTTTTTGAAGGTGGTCGGGGTGAATTCGTATAGCGCTTCGATGAGCGCGATGGTGTCGTTGAAGGCGATGCTGTCGGGGGGCGTTGTTCAGGTGTTGCAAAAAATCGTTCAGGTTCATGGTTGCTCCAATGTGTGGATTGTTGTCACAAGAAAAAGGCGGCTTGCGCCGCCTTTTCGTATTGCCTTTGTGAAGGGTTAATCCTTCTCGCCAGCAAAGGCCATCAACAGGCTC
>JBBIJL010000049.1:0-12622 GCA_037446005.1 Gallionellaceae bacterium
CAGATAGTCCGAACCTTTCACGGTGTCGTACATATGCCAGTGCCAGTTGTCTTCCTTGACGTTACCCAGCGAGGCGGCGATACCGCCCTGCGCCGCGACGGTATGCGAACGCGTCGGGAACACTTTGGACAGCACTGCCACTTTCAACCCCGCTTGGGAAAGTTGCAAAGCAGCACGCATCCCCGCACCGCCCGCACCGACCACGACCACATCGAACGTACGCTTAGTCACCGACATTAAAGCCCCCACAAAATTTGTACCGACCAGATTGCATAAAGCAACAAAGCCAGAATGACGACCACATGCACGAGCAGACGCACAGCGGCAGGCTTGACGTAATCCATCACGATGTCGCGCACGCCGATCCACGCGTGATAGAACAGACTGAGCAGGAACAGCAAGGCGAAAGAGCGCATCACGTTATTGGAGAACAACCCCGTCCACACGTCGTAATCGACGCGAGGCTGCAACAGCAGATAGACCGCGACAAACAGCGTGAACAACACCATCACCACGGCGGTGACGCGCTGCGCCAGCCAATCGCGCAAACCGTAATGCGCCCCCGTTACGACACGATTTACCATAGCTTGGCTCCTATCAATACGGTCAGCAGCAAACTAACGCCCATCACCCACCGGCTACTGGCACGAGCCAATGCCAGACTTGAAGCCCAGCGCATATCAATGGCCAGATAGCGGATACCCGCGCAGAAGTGATGCAGGAACGCCCACAGCAAAGCCAGCCACACCAGCTTGCCCAGCGGGTGCTGCAAGAGAGCCATCAGGCCGGTATAGGTCTCGATCGAGCGCATGCTGGCTTGCAGCGCCCACAGCAGCAAGGGCAGCGCCAGAAATAGCAGCGCCCCGCTGACTCGATGCAAAATGGAAACGAAACCGGCAAGAGGAAGTTTTATCAGGTGCAACGCAAGATGCTTTGGGCGTTTTTTTATCATTGTGACCGGCTCGCAAAGTGATGCGCAATCTTACACCCGAAGCTTGCTTTTTGCGCTACCCGTTATATGACCGTTCAGTTAAATTGCGTTAGCGCACAGGCTTATGTAGCATTGACCTCGCAGCACAACCGGTTCCGGTCGTTTTCCTCCTGAAATCAAGTTGCCCGGCTTGCGCAAAACAATTAGGTGTCTCATTGAACTTGGAAAATTTTCTCAGTAGTGGCATCCGCTTTGACGAAGCCGAGGAGAACCTCGCGTTCCGGTTTCGTTTTCTGAATGCACTGATGGCGGTCGCCATTGCTTCCACGCTGACCTTCGTCCTGCTCGATCAGTTCGGGATCAATTCTCTGGGGCGCATCCAATTGTTCGCCACCGAGATTTACTCGCTCGTCGCATTCCTGATGATCTGGTATCTGCGCGGCCGCAAGCATGCCTACACAATCTGCGCCGGAACCATCATTGCCGCCTCTTACCTGACTTTCAGCTCCGCACTGATCCATGTTCTGAACGACGAATTTCGCGTGATCTGGTACTACATTCTGGTGGTGGCCGCCTATGTATTGCTGGGCAGTAAAACCGGCTTAGCCGCAACGGCTGCCTCGATCATGGCAGTATCCATTGCCAAATTCGGCTTGGGTATCGTCATCTCGGATAATGCCTTTTTTACCTTCGTCCTGAGCCTGTCGGTCACCAGCGGCATCACCTATGCCTATACCAGTCTGGCGAACTCCTACTTTCAGCGCATGACCTTCAACTTTGACCAGCTCCGCGAGCTTGCCAGCAAAGACTCGCTCACGGGACTGTGGAACGCGCGCGCGTTCTACGACTTGAGCAACAAGATGATCCAGCTCGGACAGCGCGATGCCTCGCCCTATTGCACCCTGTTTATCGACCTCGACCATTTCAAGTCGATCAACGATCAATACGGGCATGAGATGGGTGATGTCGTGCTGCGCGCGATGGCCAATTGCATCGCCGGCAACATTCGCGACAGCGACATTCTCGGCCGGATAGGTGGCGAAGAATTCGTGGTATTTCTGCCCCACACCGACACGCAAGGCGCGCTGCAACTCGCGGAAAAACTGCGCCAAAGCGCGGAATCCATGACGCATGCTTTCACACAAGACATCCAGCGCGCGGTCACGCTCAGCATCGGCGTGGCGCAAAACAGCGCTTCCGACCAATCCATTGCCGACATCCAGAAGCGCGCCGACATGGCGATGTACGATGCAAAAAAACAGGGACGCAACCGGGTTGCCCTGATGACCGGCGTTGCCGCCTGAGCACGGCATGCCCCCCATTTGAAACCACTCGGACGAGACACGTGCCAGCCCGTTTACTGACCTTATTGTTGATTGCGTATTTCGCCTTTCCTGCCGCGCATGCGGTCGGGATAGGCAAGGTGACACTACAGAGCGCGCTGGGCGAACCGCTGCATGCGCAGGTGGATTTGCAACTGGGGCGCGGCGAAGTAATCGAGGATTCCTGTCTGTCTCTTTCCGTCGCCAACGACGGGACGGGGAACGGAATCGATTATCTGGCACTGAGCGCGCTTACCCTCAAACTCGACCAAACCAAACGTAAAGTCGAGATCAGTTCACATAAACCGTTCAATGAACCGTTTGCGATATTCCGCCTGAACGTTAAATGTACCGGCATGGGCAGCGTATCGAAAACCCTGACCCTGCTGCCGGAATTCGGGGCAGCCCCGGCAGCGCAGGCGGACGCCGCCGCAAAAAACATATCGGGCGCGACACCCGAACCCAGCGTTGCCGGAGACACTCATCCAGCCCCACCTCCGACAACAGCTGTCGTAGCGGCGCTGCCGCCGGCCCCGGAAACCCCCCCATCCGTCCGCCCCCCCGCGCAGCGCCCGGACAAACCCGCCGGCAAACATACGGCTAGGCAACGTGAAAATAATCGCCTTGAATTCCGGTTGAAATTATCGGGAGAGCCGCTGGACTTATCGCGCATCGGCAAACTCAGCGCGGCGGAACGCGAACTGCTGCTGGCGCAACAGAAACTGTTGGATGAGGACGATCAGACTGCGCGCTTTCTGGCCATGCAGCACCAACTGAAGCTCATGCAGGAAGACATGAATGCGATACGCCTCAAACTGGCCAAACTGGAAGCCGGTGCCTCGGCAGTGCCCGAGGCGCGCGCCGCCGCAAACACGGACTCAACCGCCTCCGTCTCCCGCATCTGGCGCGGCGTGCTTTTGGCTCTGATCTTTCTGGCCGCGCTTGCGCTGGTTTGGCTGGTGCTGCGTTATATCGAGCGGTTCAAAGCGCAATCGCGCACGCCAGAAATTCCGGCAGCGGAACCGCCCGTACGCCCCGCAGCGCACCCCCTGAATTTCGCCACCGAAGTTATCCCGCCGCACGAGCCTCAGGCCGACATAGCACTTCCCGGTGCGATGGCCGAACCGGCTAGTCTTCCGGCAATAAAAGAAATTCCGGTCAACGAAGAAGAAAGCGCGGTACTGGAAGAGGCCGAGTTGTATGCCATCCACGGCCACCCCGACAAAGCGATCAGGATACTGCACGAGTTCGTGGCGCAGCGTCCGTCCAGCGAAAAGGCCTGGGTCTTGCTGCTATCCATTTACTCGTCGCGCGGCCTGAGCGAAGAATTCGAAAGCACGGCGCGCGATTTCCTGCGCCACCATAAAAACAGCAAGTCGTGGCGCATGGTGCAGGCGCAAGGGCGCACGCTCGATCAGGGCAATCCGTTGTACGTGGACGAAAATGCCACGGGCTCGTACGCCGCGTTCACGTCCGCACTCGAACAACCGCATCAGCGCCCCATCGGGGATGTCCTGATCGAACTGGGTTACCTGTCGCTGCAGGATATGGAAAACTGCCTGAAAGATTTCGATCCCAAGCGGCATGGCCGCTTCGGCAATTATCTGGTGACCCGCCGGCAAATCAGCCACACCCAGTTGAACGAGGCTTTGCTCATACAGCAGACCGACGAGACAGATACCGCAGCGGCGCTCACCGCCCCGGCTGCGGACAAATTCACGCCCATGGAATTCCTCTCGAATACGGACGCATCCGCGCCCGAGGCCTCGCCCGTTGCCGCAGACACCCCATTGCTTCTGGAATTCTCCACCGACGTCAAACACACTCACGGCGAAGCGCAGGGCAGTTAAAACTCCTACCCGTGTTTAATTCATTCCGACAAAAATTCCGCAACTGGGCCTTCCGCCGCACCGTCGAGACCGGCACGGTCGTGCTCAACCAGCGCCGCATCTACATCATCCCCTCGCGCCAGGGTTTCGGCTTCGCTCTGGTACTGACCCTGATGCTGCTGGGCGACATCAACTACAACCTGAGCCTCGGCTACACGCTCACTTTTTTGCTCGCCACCGCCGGCGGCATGAGCATGCTGTACGCCTACCGCAATATGGCGCAACTGGAGATACATGCCGGCCATGTCGAACCGGTCTTCGCCGGAGAAACCGCGCGCTTCGTCTTCCACTTCAACAACCCCGGCGCACTGGAGCGCCATCAGCTCCACCTGCACGACGACGCCGGACACCGCACCACCTGCGACCTGCCCGCGCAGCGCGCCACCGCCGTGGAGCTCTTGCTGCCCGCCGCACAGCGCGGCTGGCTGGATAGCGGACGCCTGACGCTCTACACCGAATTCCCGCTCGGCCTTTTCCATGCGTGGACGTACATCCATTTCGACGTACGCTGTCTGGTCTACCCCAAACCCGCCGCAGCGCAACCGCTGCCCGCCGTCTCCGCGCAAAACGGCACGGGCAAAGCCATCGCGGCGGGCGACGAGGATTTCGCCGGACTGCGCAACTATGCGGCGGGCGACCCCCTGCCGCGCATCGCGTGGAAGGCGCTGGCGCGCGAACAGGGCTTGCAGGTGAAACAGTTTTCCGCGCAGCAAGGGCAAGAGCTTTGGCTCGACTGGTCGCAGCTCCCCAACATCGCGACCGAACGCAAACTGGAACTGCTCGCGCGCTGGGTGCTGGATGCGGAAGCGCAAGGCCTGCACTACGGCTTGCGCCTGGCGGGCTATGACATCGCGCCGCAGCATGGCGCGACGCATCGCGCCGAGTGCCTGCGCGCGCTGGCATTGTTCGGGCTGTACGAGGAACAGACATGAAACTTCCCGCCCCGCTCATCTACGGCCTCATCGCCTGCATCCTGCTGGTGAGCGCGCCGCATGCCGAACATCTGCAACTCTGGGTCAGCGCCGTGTGCGTGATGCTGCTCAGCTGGCGCGCCTATATCACCGCCAGCGGCAACCCGCTGCCCGCGCGCGCGCTGCTGCTGCTCGTCACCCTGGCCTGCGTGGGCGGCATCGCGCTGAGCTTCCACACCCTGTTCGGGCGCGAGGTCGGCGTCACACTGCTGATCCTGCTTGCCGCGCTCAAGCTGCTGGAATTGCGCGCCGTGCGCGATGCCACGATACTGATCTACCTGTCCTGCTTCATCATCATCACCAATTTTTTCTACTCGCAGAGCATCCCCACCGCGCTGTTCATGCTGTTTACCCTGCTCGTCATCATGGCGACCTGGGTGCAGCTGCAAACAGGCTCACTCGCGCTCAAACCGCGCCTGCGCATCGCCGGAATCATCCTGCTGCAAGCCATCCCGCTGTCGCTGCTGATCTTCGTGCTGTTCCCGCGCGTGCAAGGCCCGCTGTGGGGATTGCCGCAAGACGCCTACGGCAGCAGCGGTCTGTCTGACACCATGGCGCCCGGCAGCATGAGCAAACTGTCGCTGTCCGACGCCGTCGCGTTCCGCGTCACCTTCAATGGCAAACCGCCGCTGCGCGAGCAGATGTATTGGCGCGGCCCCGTGCTGTGGAATTTCGACGGTCGCACTTGGACGCGCGGCCGCAACGCCACGCTGCAAGCGCCGCAACTGGACGACGCGGGCAATCCTGTGGATTACGCCGTGACGCTGGAGCCGCACAACAAACCCTGGCTGTTCGCACTGGACATCCCGAGCAGCATTTCCATCCCCGCCGACCTCGCCCCCGATTTCCAGCTGCTCAACCACGCGCCGGTCAATGCGCGCCTGCGCTACACCGCCACCTCGCAATTGCGCTACCGCGCCAATCTCGCCGAGCCGCCGCAACAAATGCAGCGCGCGCTGGCCTTGCCGCCGGGCTACAACCCGCGCGCCAGACAACTGGCGGAGGAGTGGCGTGCGCAAAACACCAGCGCCGAAGCCGTGGTGAAAACCGCCCTCGCCTACTTCAACCGCAACGGTTTTTCCTACACCCTCGAACCGCCCCCGCTCGGCAGCAACAGCGTGGACGACTTCCTGTTTGAAACACGCCAGGGCTTCTGCGAGTACTACGCCTCCAGCTTCGTCTTTTTGATGCGCGCGGCAGGCATACCTGCGCGCGTGGTGACCGGCTATCAGGGCGGCGAATACAACGACCTCGGCGGCTACTACATCCTGCGCCAGTCGGATGCGCACGCCTGGGCGGAAGTATGGTTCAAAGAACGCGGCTGGGTGCGCTACGACCCCACCGCCGCCATCGCGCCGGGGCGCATCCAAAACGGCCTCAGCGCCGCTCTGCCCAACAACACCGCGCTGCCGTTCCTCGCACGCACCCAATCGCCGTTCCTGCTCAAGTTGCGCTACAACCTCGACGCGCTGACCAACCAATGGAACCAATGGGTGCTGGGCTACAACAACGAACGCCAGTTCGCCTTCCTCACCCGCCTCGGCATGGAAGACATCACCTGGCAAAAACTGGCGATGAATATGCTCGCGGGCGTCACCCTGCTGGTGGGCATCTTCACCCTGTTCATGTTGCGCAGATTGCAACTGCGCAGCACCGATGCCGTGCAAACGACCTACCTCAAATTCTGCAAAAAACTCGCGAAAGCCGGCGTCGTGCGCGCGCCGCATGAAGGCGCGCAGGATTTCGCCGAGCGCGCGGCACAGCAAAAACCGCTATTGGCGGCAGGCATCGCCGCCATCACGGCGCAATACCTTGCTTTGCGTTACATGGGCAGCGCCGACGCGATGTCGTTGCAAGCCTTTAAGCGTGCAGTGCGCGGCTTCAAGCTATAATCCGCGCCAGTTATTCAACCGACCGCCCCCATCATGCACATCACCCGCCGCTTGGAATTCGATGCCGGACACCGCATCCCCAACCACAACAGCCAATGCAAGCATCTGCACGGGCACCGCTATGCCATCGAGATCACTTTATCGGGCAACGTTATCACCACCGAGGGCGCCTCCGAGCAGGGCATGGTGATGGATTTTTCCGATGTGAAACGCATCGCCAAAGAGCGCGTGGTGGACGTGTGGGATCACGCTTTTCTGGTGTATCGCGGCGACAAAACGGTGCTGGATTTTCTGGGCACGCTACCGGGTCACAAGACCGTGGTGCTGGAGGTGATTCCGACTGCGGAGAATCTGGCGAAGGCCGCCTTCGATCTGCTGGATGATGCGTATCGCAACACGTTCGGCAACGACTTGCGGCTCGAACGCGTGCGCCTGTACGAAACCCCGAACAACTGGGCGGATCACCAGCGCTGATTACCGGCGGCATTGAGCCGCCCCCCGTTAATTGCTAAACACGGAACAGCTCCACCGACTGGCGCACTTCCCGAGCCTTGGTTTCCAGATCGTTTGCCAGACCCAGCAATTTTTGTGCGGCAAGCGCATTTTCACCGGACATCGAGGCAACGCGCTCGGTGTTGGACGCCAAATTCGTTGCCGCAGAATTTTGCTCCGCCAGTGACACGGAAATCTCGTTAATCACATTCGCCACTTCGCTAAAACTCATCTGAATGTTGGAGATTGACGTTTGCGCGGACTCGGCATCGGCCACGCCCTGACGCGTTGTTTTAACCACCTTGTCCATGCCGCTCAGCGCATTGCCGGCGACATCACCGATATTGGCGGACATCTTGTTGATCTCGTTCGTCGCATTCGCGGTGCGCTCTGCCAGCTTGCGCACCTCATCCGCCACCACGGCAAAGCCGCGGCCCTGCTCCCCGGCGCGGGCCGCCTCGATCGCGGCGTTCAACGCCAGCAGATTGGTTTGGTCGGCGATTTCACGGATGACTTTAACGATGTCGCTGATGCGCGAGGCATCGTCGCCCAGACGCGACACTTCGGATGATGCCCCCTCGATCTCCTGCGCGGTCGCCAGCAAGCCCGATACTGTTCTGTTAATCACCTGCGAGCCTTCCTCGGCGTTATTGCGCGACAGGCTGGCAATTTGTCCCGCATTGTTGCCTTGTTCGCTGATGTCGGAGGTTGACATGCTCAGTTGCTCGATGGAGGCAGCCATGCTGCTCACGGCGGCGGACTCCTGCTGGACGTTGACCGAGATCTGTTGCGCCGAAGCCGCCAGCATACAGGCCATATCGCCCACATGAATCGAGCGCTCTTTTACGTTGGCGATCATGTCGCGCATGCTGGTCTGCATGGCATACACGTGGGCAAGCACGCTGTCGTCCACGGGCTTTTGGCGCGGTTGCAGCAACAAATTGCCGGAAGCCATGCTTTTGACCACGCTCAATACATCCTGCGGATCGCCGCCCAATTGCTGGGCAACCGAACTTACAAACAGCGTGGATACCGCGAACAGCAGCACAATGGAAAGCAGTGCCACGCCGCCGAGAAGGTTGCGGCGGGCTTTAAACTGCTGGTCGATTGAGGCCACATTGTCGGCTCCTTTTTTCTCGACCGCCTTCACGAATCCGTTGCGCAACTCCTGCAACTGCCTGAACAGCGCCTTATCAATTCCTTTGACCTTGGCATCCGAATCTGTCGCGCTCACATGCGCCTTGATTTGAGCAGAATATTTATCGCTCATTACCTTGTGCGCTGCCGTGACGTTTTTCAGCCCGTCCAGAAAGCTCCCCAACGAGGCATCTTCTTTGACCAGCTTAAGCAGCATTTCTTCCGCGATTGCCTGATGGGACTGGAAATTGTCGATCTGGTCACTGAACTCGGACGTGGCTTTTTCCTTTTCGTCGGGATCGGTACCGCGCAGCCAGACATCTTTGGCCGCCTTGGCTTCTCTGACCACCGCGAAGTTCATGTTATCCAACTGGATCATCACGGAAACAGTGTCATTCGCACTCTGGATGCTCTGCTTGTTGCGACCGGACAGATCGGCCAATTCGAAAATACAAAAGACCAGCACTCCGACAAGCAGCAGCAGGGAAATACTTTGCACCGCAATGATTTTGCGGTTCAGCGACAGATTCTTGAACATTCCCACTCCTCCAGTATTGCTCACCCCTCCCTTGCGCCATTGTTATGGCGCAAGAAGGCGATTATTTTTATCCTACATACCGCATTTATTGAACTCGGATGCACGCTCCGCATAGTCCGCACAATGATCAGCACCTCCGGCCTTGTTCTTGACCGGCTTGCCGTTGAACGTGGCGGTAATGACCTTGCTCTTGGTAATATCGAGACGGTCGTTGGCGCAGGCCGCAACCGCCTTTACGCGACAGGCTTCTTCCGTATCGGCCGTGCCTGTCTTAACGCAGGAGGCCTTGCCGTCGCATTTCTTGAAACTGATGGCCTCTTTTCCCGGACACGCCGTGCGCGTGTAATTGACATCGCAACTACCCGCAACCGCCGCAACAGCGCTCAGCGACAAAAACAATGCCGCCAAAACCAATGAAACTTTTTTCATACCCGCCTCCTGATTGAATTTATTAGGAACGAAATCCCGCCACCTGCGGGACATCTTGCTCGATGCTAGCAGAGTTAGTATGCAGTTAAGTTACAAGCCCTTGCTATTGCAAAGCCTATTGCCGATTCAATGCAATCGACAGCCGATACGCGCCACATCCTTGGCCACTGTAACGGCAGGAATCATTTTCATTGAGAGGAACAGGAGGGGAATTGCTGGCTAATTCAAATAAGGAAAAGCTCAATACCGCGCGAAGCCGCGCAGTAAAACCGGAGGGGCGAACTATTTGACCACGCCATATTCGCCAGCCCCCACCTGATCGCGCCCGCCCTTCTTGGCCTGATACAGCGCGCAGTCGGCGGATTTGAGCAGCACTTCCAGCGAGAGCTTTTCATCGGGGACAACGGAGGCCACGCCGCAACTGATGGTGACATGGCGCGAATCGGTGGCGTAATGCGGGATGTTCAATTCGGATACCTGCTGGCGCAAACGGTTGGCGATCCACTTCGCGCCGTCGGTATCCGTCTCGCCCAGCACCAGCACGAACTCCTCGCCGCCGTAACGCGCGGCCAGATCGGTGGCGCGCGGCGCGACTTTGCCGATCTGGTCGGCCACTTTTTTGAGGCACTCGTCGCCCGTCTGGTGCCCGTATTTGTCGTTGAACAGCTTGAAGTGATCGACGTCGATCATCACCAGCGCCAGCGGTTTTTTCATGCGCTCGCAACGGCGCCACTCGCGTATCGCCAGTTCGTCGTACATGCGCCGGTTGGCGATGCCGGTCAGCCCGTCCGTCGCAGACAGTTTTTGCAGCTTGGCGTTGGCCTCATTCAATTGCCGGGTCACGCTCACCAGCGAGCGCTGCATTTCCACCAGACGGTGCATGGCGCGCACTTTGGCTTTCAGCACGACTTCGCTGATCGGCTTCATCAGGTAATCGTCGCCGCCCACCTCGATCCCGCGCGCCAAGTCTTCGTCCTTGGACATGCTGGTCAGAAAAATGATGGCAGTCCAGTCTTCGGGCTTTTCCAATGCGCGGATCTTGAGCGCCACGTCGAAACCGTCTATATCGGGAAGTTGCGCATCAAGCAGAATGATATCCGGCTGTTCGCGGTGATAAATGTCGATGGCCAGAGAACCTGTCTCGGCCGTCAGCGGGGTGATCCCCATGCGCCCAAGATAATTGCACAACACTTTCATGGTGACTTTGCTGTCTTCCACTACCAGCACCTTCATTCCATCCGCACTTTTTTTCATGTCCAACCGTTCAGTTATTTTCGACCATTATAATTCCGAAACAGCGTGCCGCCAGCTACAGTATCTCTCTCGCGGCTATTCACCGGCGCGCGCAAACAACTAGGGCAGCTTGTCCATCATTGCCTGTAGTTCGTCCAGCGGCACCGGCTTGCTGAACAAGTAGCCCTGATAGGCCTTGCAGTCGAGCAGTTTGAGCAGCGCGAACTGCTCCTCGGTCTCCACCCCCTCCGCGAAAACATCAAGCTCCATGTTTTTCGCCAGATCGACAATGGCCTGCACCAGTTTCACGTCGTTGCCTGCGCCGGTTACGCCCTTCACCACATCGCGGTGTATTTTGAGCTGCTCGGTGGAAAGCTGTTTCAGATAGTACAGCGACGAATACACCATGCCGAAATCGTCCACCGACAAATTGACCCCGATGCCGCGCAGCGCGCGCATTTTTTCCACCGTGCCGGCAAGATCGGCCGACACTACGCTTCCGGTCAATTCCAGTTTCAGACGTGCCGGATCGATCCGGTGGCGTTCGATCACGGCAACCACTTGCGCGACGAAATCGGGCTGGGCAAACTGGCGCGCGCTGATGTTCACCGACAGCGTCAATGTCCGCATACGCGCGTTGTCATTCCAGCGCCCGAGCTGGGCGCACGCTTCCTCCAGCACCCAGCGCCCGATCACGATGATGAGTGCGCTCTCTTCGGCGACCGGAATAAACTGATCCGGCATCACCAGCCCGCGTTGCGGATGCTCCCAGCGCAGCAGGGCTTCCGCACCGACCGGACGCTGCGCGTTGTCCACCTGCACCTGATAATACAAACGCAACTCGCCGCGCTCGACGGCAAGGTGCAAATCGGACTCCAGCGCGTCATGGCGCTCGGCCTTGTCCTGCATCACCGGGTCGAAGAAACACACCGCGTTGCGCCCGCTGTTCTTGGCCTGATACATCGCCAGATCGGCATGGTGCAACAGCGCATCCACCGACTCCTCGTTGTCGCGGTACAGGGCGATGCCGATACTGGGCGAACTGTGATGCTCGTGCTCCTTGATGCGGTAGGGATGTGCCAGCGCTTCGCGGATTTTTTCGGCGACGGTACCGACCTTGCGCGAAGCATCCTGCCCGTCCTGACTGACACTTTCGATCAGCACCACGAACTCGTCGCCGCCCAGCCGTGCCACGGTGTCCATCTCGCGCACGCAAGCCTTGATGCGCTGCGCCACCTCGATCAGCATCAGGTCGCCGCACTCGTGCCCCAGCGTATCGTTGAGCAATTTGAACCTGTCCATATCCAGGAACAGCACCGCACCGTAGTCGCGCCGCCGCGCCGAGGCGGACAAAGCCGCGCGCAGCCGTTCGATGAACAGGCGCCGGTTGGGCAGCTGGGTCAGCGTGTCGTAAAACGCCAGCGTGCGAATTTCTTCCTCGATGCGTTTGCGCTCGGTGATATCGCTGAAAATGGCGACGTATTGGGTGATCTCATGGCGTTCGTTTTTCACGGCGGTGATACTCAGCCATTTCGGGTATATCTCGCCGTTCTTGCGCTTGTCCCATATTTCCCCCGACCACGAACCGCCATGCAGCAGTTGCTGCCACATCCTGCTGTAGAAAGCGCGGTCCTGCCTGCCCGAGTTCATGATGCGCGGATTCTTGCCCAACACCTCCTCGGCACCGTATCCCGTGATCTCGGTGAACGCGCGGTTGACACGGATGATGTTGGACTGCGCATCGGTGATGAGAATGGCATCGTGCGTTTCGAAAGAGATCGGAAGAGC
>JBBIJL010000050.1:0-12482 GCA_037446005.1 Gallionellaceae bacterium
CGCCGCCCTGCACCAGCAGTTGTTCGGTCGAGGGCAGCAGCGCTTGAATTGTTTCGATCGCATTCATGTTTACTGCTTGTCCCTGCCTGCCGTCTCGAGGAGCAGATCCCTGAACGCGGCGAACACTTTTTGCATCTGCGCTTGTTTGTAGGGGAACATCTCCACGGGGTCGAGCGCATGCACGACCATGTTGCTGTCCACTTCAAAAATGAGCAGTTCGCCGGATGGCGTTTCGGCGCAGTCGATGCCCAGATAGTCCAGCCCCATGCGTTCGTGGATAGCTTGCAGCGCCCGCGCATGGCGCACTGCAAATCCCGTATCGAAACCGGCGAAACCGCGCTCTTCCTCCGCGCGTTTTGGCGCGCTCTCCGCCATACCGGCATTGAGGTAATGGATCATCCAGTGCGACGAAATGGCGAGGTGGCAAATATAGGGGCGTCCGGCTATCAGCACGATGCGGTATTTGCGGAACTGCCCGTCCGCACTGCGGTAGTCGATGAACGGCGAGATATAAAACTCGTTCTCGGACATGTCGAGCAGGTAGTCCTGCAACGCTTCCGCCCGCTCGATCTTGGCGAGCCCGCGCCCGGCATGGGAATCGACCGGACGGATGATGATGGGGAAAACGCCGTGTGCCAGCACGCTGTCCAACCCGCGTTGCTGTGCGGCAATCTCGGCCAGCGTCAGGCGCGCCACGCGCACCGAGACCGGCATCACCACACCGGGCGCATCGCCCAGCATGGCGCAGGTGCTGTCGCGCTGCAACAGCGCGATACGCGCCGGCGAATTCAACACCGGGCGCGGCCACACGCTTTGAATGTCGGCCAGCTCGTGCAGCAGCGGGATGTTTTCGTCCGACTCGCCCACGGCGACGAACAGCAAGTCATGGTCGGGCACGGTTTCGGGGAACGGCAGGAACGAGGCGACGTAAACCAGATCCAGTGCGACATCGGAGTTTTCCAGCAGACATTCCAGCGGCGTGTTGGACAACAAATCGCCCGCGCCCATCATCGCCAGCAGGCGGATTTTTGCGGGCGGTTGGGCGGCGGGGATACTGTAGACGCGCTGCATCTTGAGCGCTTCCGTTTGCATCTGCATGGCGAGTTCGCGCTGGAAGCTGAGCTGCAAAATCGTCGAAAGATCCAGCAAGGCATTCGCGTCGTGCGGGTCGCGTGCGGCGCGCGCGGACAACTCCGCCGCCAGCGGCTTCAGGTCTTTTTCCGCGAACACCATGCGCATGAGTGCGGCAAGGCCGATAAGGGGCGGAGTCGCTACGGTCGGGGATGGTTCGGTCATGTGGTGGTCCGCGTAAATTTTTCGCCGAGGGCGAGCGTCTCGCGCAGCAAGGCGTCGATATTCTCCCGGCGGGTTCGGTGGTTGACGATGGCGGCGCGGATCGCAAAGCATCCGTTCACCGTGGTGCTGGAAGGCGCGACGATACCCGACTCCTGCAACGCCACCACGATGTCGGCATTCACGCGGTCGGCAGCGGCGCTACGGTAGCGGAAACACACGATGTTCAACGACACGGGCGCGAGCAGTTCGAGTTGCGGCAACGCGGCGATGCGCTGCTCCATGTACCGCGCCAGCGCGCAGGTGTTGGCGATGGTCTCGCCCAACTTCTCCGCGCCGTAGGTCTTGATGGTGAACCAGGTCTTCAACGCGCGGAAACCGCGCGACAGGTCGGGGCCGAAATCGCACGGCCACGGCGAGCCGGCCGCCATGCCGCGCGTTTCGCGCTTCAGATAGGCGGCGGGTGCGGCGAACGTGTCGTGGTGCAATTCGCCGTCGCGCACCAGAACGAACCCGGCGTCGTAAGGCACTTGCCCCCATTTGTGGAAATCGAAAGCGATGGAATCGGCGCGCTCGATGCCGCGCAGGCGCGGCGCGAGTTCGGACGACAGCATGGCGAGTGCGCCGTAAGCGCCGTCGATGTGAAACCAGATGTTTTCGCGTGCCGCCACCTCCGCCAGCGCGGCCAGATCGTCAATCGCGCCGACATCGACGGAGCCTGCCGTGCCCGCGATGAAGAACGGAGTGAAGCCGGCCTCCCGGTCTGCCGCGATAGCGCGCTGCAAGGCGGCGATGTCCATCCCGAAAGAGCTGTTCATGGGGATGATGCGCAGCGCGGCAATGCCGACGCCGGCGAGATCCATGGCCTGCGCGATGCAGCCGTGCGCACCCGCCGAGGTGTAGGCGCTCAAGCGCAGCGGACTTGCCGCCATGCCGCTTTGGCGCACGGCAACGCCCTGCACCTTGGTGCGCGCCACCCACACGGCGATGAGGTTCGCGATCGAGGTGCCGGTCACGAACAGGCCGCTGGCCGTGGCGGGAAACTGGAACAGTTCGCGCACCCATTGCACGACTTGCCGCTCCACTTCGACCGGCATCTGCTCGCGCCCGCCCAAGTTGGCATTCAGCCCGGCAGACAGCATCTCCGCCAGCATGCCCACCGGCGTGCCGCCGCCGTGTACCCAGCCCATAAAACCGGGATGCGCGTTGCCCACCGCATACGGCAGCACTTCGCGCATGAAGGTCTCGTGTACTTCGGACAGGGCGGCGGGTTGTTGCGGCAAGGCTTGGCGGAAATCCGCTCGGACTTCGGGCGGGATGGGCTGCCACACGGGGCGGGCGCGAATGTGTTCGAGATAGTCCAGCATGTCATCCAGCATCTGGTGACCTTGGGTGCGCAGCGACTGCCAGTCCGCAGGATCGAGGGTGGGGGGCTGCGGCGATTGCTCCATAAAGGCTTAAACCTGCATGTTCATGATGTCGTTGTAGGCGGCCACCACCTTATTGCGCACTTGCAGAGTCGTCTGAAATTCGATGTTGGCCTTTTGCATGGCGATCATTGTATCGCTTAAGCTCACCTTGTCGTCGCCCATCACAAAGGCTTTTTGCATGTCCTCGGCCTGATTCTGCGCCTGGGAGACGCCGTCCAGCTGCGATTTCAACACGTTGGCGAAATCCACGCTGCCCGTGGCGGCGGGTGCCTTGACCGTCCCGCCCTGCGCTGCAACCATCGCAGCACGCATCTGCGCGAGTAAACTGTCCACATTGGAAACGTTCATGCTTCACCTCGAGAATTCAATAAGCTCGCTCCGCGATTCGTTCGCCCCCTCTCCCGTGCGCGGGAGAGGGTTGGGGAGAGGGTGCGAGCAATTTGACCCCTCCTTCAGTGTTCGCACAATATCACCCGCGTGTCTTCATTATCGCGAGAAAAGCTATAGAATTCCCCTCCTTTTCGGCATACTGATCTTGCAATAGGCGCCGATAATGCGCAGCGTGAGGTAAGGCTCTTTCTCCCTTGGAAAACAACATGACCGATACACCTAACAATCCGCCTCCTTCCATCGCAGGGCTGCTGCTGGGGCTGAGTGCGCAGCAAAAAATGGGATTGATCGTCGCCGTTGCGGCCACAGTGGCCGTAGTGGCGGGACTCTGGATGTGGGGACAGACGCCCGACTACCGCGTGCTGTACGCGAATCTTTCCGACCGCGACGGCGGCGCCATCATCGAATCGCTGCAACAGCAGAATATCCCCTACAAATTCGCCGAAGGCGGCGGCGCGCTGCTCGTGCCCGCCAATCTCGTGCATGAAACACGTTTGCGTCTGGCCTCGCAGGGACTGCCCAAGGGCGGCACGGTGGGCTTCGAGCTGATGGAGACGCAAAAATTCGGCACCAGCCAGTTCCTCGAACAGGTGAATTACCAGCGTGCGCTGGAAGGCGAACTGGCGCGCTCGATGCAAACGCTCGCGGCCGTGGAAAATGCGCGCGTGCATCTGGCCATCCCCAAGCCTTCCGTATTCGTCAAAGACCAGCAAAAGCCCAGCGCCTCGGTGGTGCTGGCCTTGCATGCCGGGCGCACGCTGGATCCCGGTCAGGTCAACGGCATTATTCATCTGGTCTCCAGCAGCATCCCCAACATGCCCGCGGCAAGCGTGACGGTGCTCGACCAGAGCGGCAATCTGCTCAGCGCGGCGCACGAAGGTGCCGAGCAAACGATGGATGCGACCCAACTCAAATATGTGCGCGAGATCGAGCAGGATTACATCAAGCGTATCGAAGCCATCCTCATCCCGATCACCGGCCAGCAAAACGTGAAGGCACAAGTCACCGCCAGCATCGACTTCTCGCAGGTGGAACAAACGGCGGAAACCTTCAAGCCGAACCAGCAGCCCAACACCGCCGCTGTACGCAGCACGCAGACGCTGGAAGCGCTCAACGGCGTCACCAATACCGGCGGGGTGCCGGGAGCGCTGACCAACCAGCCTCCGGTGCCGGCAACGGCTCCGCTGGTAAAAGCGCCCGGCGGCCAAGCCGCTTCCGCAGTCGCGAACAGCGCGGCGAATACGCGCAAGGAAGCGACCCTGAATTACGAAGTGGATCGCACCATCCAGCACACCAAGCTGCCCGTGGGCAGCATCCGGCGCCTGTCGGTTGCCGTGGTCATGAACAACCGCAATGTCACCGATCCCAAAACCGCCAAAGTTTCTTCCAAGCCGTATACCGACGCGGAAAAAACGCAGATCACCGCGCTGGTCAAAGACGCCATGGGCTTCGACCCCAAACGCGGCGACAGCCTGAACCTGCTCAACAGCGCCTTCAATACCGACCAGGAAACCTTGCCGGAAGTACCGCTGTGGAAACAGCCGGACATCATCGCGCTGGTCAAGGACGTGCTGAAATACCTGCTGATCGTCGGCGGCGTCGGCTTCCTGATTTTCGGCGTCATCCGCCCGGCCTTCAGAAATCTGGCCGCGCAAGCCGCGGCTCAGGCGGAGGCGGCGGCCGCCGCAGCAGCGGCACAGCATCACAGCCACCATGCGGCGGGGCAATACGCCGAACAGGAGTCCGTCAATTCGTATGAAGAAAATCTGCAACTCGCCAAAGAGCTGACCAAGAGCGACCCCAAGATCGTCGCATCGGTCGTAAAAGAATGGGTGAATAAAGAATGAGTGATGACGGCGTAACCAAGAGTGCCATCCTGCTGCTGACACTGGGCGCGGACGAAGCCGCTGAGGTCATGAAATTCCTTGAGCCCAAGGAAGTGCAAAAGATCAGCACGGCGATGGTCGCGCTCAAAAATCTGAGCCGCGAAGAAATCGCCGAGGTGTTCGAGGATTTCCATACGGTCGCGTCCGAAAAGACCACCTTCGGCATGGATTCGGACGAGTACATCAAGAACATGCTGAAGAAGGCGCTGGGCGACGACAAGGCCGCCGGGCTGATCGACCGCATTTTGCACAACAGCGATACCAGCGGTATCGAGAGCCTGAAATGGATGGACCCGTCTTCCGTGGCCGATCTGGTCAGCAACGAACACCCGCAGATTATCGCCACCATCATGGTGCATCTGGAACCGGATCAGGCCGCCACGGTGCTTTCGCTGCTGACCGAGCGCACGCGCAACGACGTGATGCTGCGCATCGCCACGCTGGACAGCGTGCAGCCCATTGCGCTGCACGAGCTGAACGATGTGCTGACCAAGCTGCTGTCCGGCAATGCGGTGGGCAAAAAGTCGATCAAGGGCGGCGTGCGCACCGCCGCCGAAATTCTCAACTTCATCGGCGGCACGCAGGATGCGGTGCTGGATTCGGTGCGCGGTCACGATGCCGAACTGGCGCAGAAAATCATGGACGAGATGTTCGTGTTCGAGGATTTGATGGACATCGAGGATCGCGGCATCCAGCTGATCCTGCGCGAAGTGCAGTCCGAATCGCTCATCGTCGCGCTCAAAGGCGCCAGCGAGGAACTGCGCGAGAAGATACTCAAGAATATGTCGCAGCGCGCGGCGGAAATGTTGCGCGAGGATCTGGAAGCCAAGGGGCCGGTCAAACTCAGCGAAGTGGAAGCCGAGCAGAAAGAAATTCTCAAGATCGTGCGCCGCCTCTCCGACGAAGGCCAGGTGTCGATAGGCGGCAAGGGAGACGAGGCTTATGTCTGACGTGCTCACGCCCAAGGAACAACTCACCGCTTACGAGCGCTGGGAGCTGCCGTCGTTCGACGAGGGCGGCATCCGCGTTTCCGGCAATCCCAACGGCATAAAGCTGCCCACGGCGGCGGAGCTGGAAGCCATCCAGCTGCAAGCGCGCGACGAAGGTTATCAGGCGGGCTATCAGGCAGGCTATGCGGAAGGCGCGCAAAAAGCCGCCATGGAAACGCAACGCCTTGCCGCGCTGGTGGCCTCGATGGAGCAGGCGCTGCAAACGGTGGATCAGCAGGTCGCGCAAAGCCTGCTCGATCTGGCGCTGGAACTGGCGCAACAAATGGTGCATCAGGCGCTCAAGGTCAATCCCGAATTGCTGCTGGAGATCATCCGCGACGCCATCGCCAGCCTGCCGCATTTCAGTCCCGGCGCGCATATCGTATTGCACCCGGAAGATGCCAAGATCGTGCGCGAACGCATGGGCGAGCAACTGGCACATTCCGGCTGGAAGATTTTTGAAGATGCGCAGATCGCGCGCGGCGGCGCGCGCGTGGAAACCGCGCACAGCCAGATCGACGCCACAGTGGCAACGCGCTGGCAGCGCATCGCAACCAATCTGGGGCAGGATTCGTCCTGGCTGGCCGAAAAATGAACGCCCACCAACAGCGCTGGCAAAGTGTCTTGCAGGCCAACCGCGACGCGGCCACGCAAAGCCCGCCTTTGTTAATCAGCGGCCGCCTGACCAAGGTGACCGGCTTGGTGATGGAGGCGGTCGGCCTGCGCATGGCGGTGGGCAGCACCTGCCTCATCCAGCTGCCCAACAATAATGTCGAGGCCGAGGTAGTCGGCTTCTCCGGCGAAAAATTATTCCTGATGCCGGAAAACGATGTGCACGGACTGGTACCCGGCGCGCGCGTGATCCCGTTTGAGCCGCCGCGCACCGCCGCCTTGCCCGGCCAACCGCCGCAAGCGCAACGCCGCACGGCGGACTTGGCGCGCCACTTGCCTGTCGGCGAGATGCTGCTGGGGCGCGTGCTGGACGGCGCCGGACGCCCGCTCGACCAGTTCGGCCCGTTGCCGGAAGGCCCCAGCGCACCATTGCAAAGCCGCCCGATCAACCCGCTGGAGCGCGCGCCCATCAACGAACCCCTCGATGTCGGCGTACGCGCCATCAACGCGCTGCTCACCGTGGGACGCGGCCAGCGCATGGGCTTGTTCGCGGGCTCCGGCGTCGGCAAGAGCGTGCTGCTCGGCATGATGGCGCGCTACACCACGGCGGATGTGATCGTAGTCGGGCTCATCGGCGAACGCGGCCGCGAAGTGAAAGAATTCATCACCGACATTCTGGGCAAGGAAGGACTGGCGCGCGCGGTCGTCGTCGCCGCTCCCGCCGACACCAGCCCGCTGTTGCGCATGCAGGGCGCGGCTTACGCCACCACCATCGCCGAATATTTCCGCGATCAGGGCAAAAACGTTTTGCTGATTATGGATTCGCTCACCCGCTACGCCATGGCGCAGCGCGAAATCGCGCTGGCCATCGGCGAGCCGCCCGCCACCAAAGGTTACCCGCCCTCGGTGTTCGCCAAGCTGCCGCAACTGGTGGAACGCGCGGGCAACGGCGTCGAGGGCGGCGGCTCGATCACGGCGTTCTACACCGTGCTCACCGAAGGCGACGACCAGCAAGACCCCATCGCCGACAGCGCGCGCGCGATTCTGGACGGCCACATCGTGCTGTCGCGCCGCTTGGTCGAGCAGGGGCACTACCCGGCCATCGACATTGAGGCCTCGATCAGCCGCGCCATGAACCATCTGGTCACCCAGCAGCACTTCACCCAGGTGCAGCGCTTCAAGCAACTGTATGCGCATTACCAGCGCAACCACGACCTGATTAGCGTCGGCGCCTACGTGCACGGCAGCGACCCCTTGCTGGACGAGGCGATCATCGCGCATCCGCGCCAGTCGCAATTCCTCAAACAGGGCATGTATGAGGCCGACCATTACAACACCAGCATGAACGCCTTCACGGCGTTGTTTGAATAGGCGAACCGATTATGTCCAAGCCATTCTCACTGCAACCTCTGGTACATCTGGCCAAGCAGAAGAACGAGGCCGCGCTGAAAAACCTCGGCAAGCTCAACCAGCAGCAGCAATCCGCGCAAGCCAAGCTGGCGATGTTGCAGCAGTTCCGCAGGGATTATCAGAACAAATTTCAGGATGCCGCCCGCAACGGCATGGCGCCCGTCGATCTGCGCAATTTTCAGGATTTTATTTACCGTCTGGATCAGGCCATCGAGCAGCAGCAGCGCGTCCTCGAGCACAACACCCATTCGGTGAATGCCGGCCGCACCGAGCTGCAAGACGCGCAGCGCAAGATGCAATCTTTCGACACGCTGGCACAGCGCCATGCCGATGCGGAAAAAAAACGCGAAGCCAAAACCGAACAGAAAATGCAGGACGAATACTCAGGACGTTTTGCCGCGCAAAAGGCCGGCGAAAAGAACGACGACGAACCCGAACAGCACAACAGGAGCGAATCATGAGCAATCTGCCCATCACTGCCAGCGCACCCCAGGCCGCCGCAAAACAACCCGCCGCCGCTGCCAACCCCGCCAATCCCGACAGCGCCGCAGCAGGCCAGCCATTCGGCGACGTACTGGCGCGCCAGGTTGCGGATGCCGCTCCGGCGGACAGCAGCACCCCGCAACTCAAGAAAACCACGGCCAAATCCGCCGCAGAAATATTCGCGCAGATCAATGCAAACAGCGATACGCCCCCCGCGCTGCCGAGCGCTGCCCCGGCCACGCTGCCCACGGACATGCTGGCTGCGTTACTGCCGCAGGGCATGAACATCGTCGCCCCGCAGACTGCCGCTCCGGCGGAGGCCAACAGCACGCCCAAGCAGACCGCGCTGCCCGCGACCACCATCGCCAAAGCCGAACCCGGGGTGAGCCAAAGCACGCAGGGCACGCCGGCACCGGCCACCCCCGTCGCGGCAGCACCGGCCGATGCGAAAAAAGACGCCGCCTTCACCTCCATGCTGGAAACGATGAGCGCGTCGGCGGCAACCAAAGTGGCGTCCTCCGACGAAAAACTCGCCGCAGCCGCGCCGCTACCCACGGCCGCCGCGCTGGCATCCATGCAGGCGGCGCAGCCGACACCGGCCAGCGTCTTGCCCGCCCAGATCACCATCAACACGCCGGTCACGCAGGACAAGTGGGGCGACGAGTTCAACCAGAAGATCACCTGGCTGGCCACCAGCAAAGAACAGAGCGCGGAACTGCATCTCAATCCGCCGCAGCTGGGCCCGATGGATGTGGTGCTCAAGGTCAGCGGCGATCAGGCGACCGCGCTGTTCACCTCGCCGCATGCGGCCGTGCGCGACGCCATCGAGCAGGCGCTGCCCAAATTGCGCGAAATGATGGCCGACAACGGCATCATGCTGGGCAATGCCACCGTCAGCGATCAGGCTGCGCGCAACGGGCAGGACGGCAGCGGCAGCGACAGCCGCTCGCCCGCTCCCCGTTCCGGCAGCGGCGGCATTGCCGAGACGGGCGCGTCCGCCAGCCCAACGGTTCGAGTCTCCCCAATCAGCCGGCATAACGGTATAGTGGACACCTTCGCCTGACCGCGCGGAAATAAGGATGATTCCCTCGCTTATTCCGCCGATGCCAGGCGCGCATTAAGCCCGATAATCACCCACACTAAAAAAGGAAAGTAGCATGGCCAAACCAGCAAAACCTGCCGCCGCGAAGAAAGAAGAAGCCGTTGCAGACGCGCCGAAAAGCAATAAGAAACTCATCATCATCATTGCGGTGCTGGTGTTGGTTATTGCCGGCGGCGCGGGCTGGTATTTCATGAAGGGCAAGAATGCCGGGCATGCCGAAGAGCACAAGGTGGAAGAGCATAAAGAGCCAAAATTTATTCCTCTGGATGCGTTTACCGTCAATCTGCAACGCGAAGAAGCGGATCAATTCCTGCAAGTCAGCATCACGCTTAAAGTGATGGAGCCCGAGCTGGAAGAAAAAATCAAAGCCGTGCTGCCCGAGATCCGCAGCAAATTGAATTTGCTGTTATCGAGCAAACGTCCGTCCGAACTGGCCACCGCCGCCGGCAAGAAGAAACTCGCCGAAGAAATCGGCACCGAGACCAACAACGTGCTGGGCATCCATAACGCGCCAGCCGTTCTCGCCCCCGCTGCCGCGCCCGTCGCCGTATCGGAAGTGGCCGCCGCACCTGCTGCCGCTCCCGCCGCCGAGCATGAAAAGCCGGCAGAAGGCGCGGCTCCTGCCGAAGCGGTCGCCGGCGCCGAGGGGGCATCTGCTCCGGCCGCCGAAGGCGCGCCCGCAGTCGAAACCCCGGTTCACGCTGCGCCTGCCGCAGGCGCGGAAAAGAAAGGGGTTGTGGACGTGCTGTTCACCTCGTTCATTATCCAGTGATGATGCCATGAGCCAGGAATTCCTCTCCCAAGACGAAGTCGACTCGCTGCTGCGGGGCGTCACGGGTGAGACTGAAGACACCAGCAAGGATGCGGGACCTGCCGACGGCGTACGCCCGTACAACATGGCGACGCAGGAACGCATCGTGCGCGGGCGCATGCCCACGATGGAGATCATCAACGAGCGCTTTGCGCGCCTGTTGCGTATCGCGCTGTACAACTTCATCCACCGCAGCGCGGAAGTGTCGGTCGGCCCGGTGCGCGTGCTGAAGTTCTCCGAGTTCATCCGCAATTTGCCGGTGCCCGCCAACCTGAATCTGGTGCAGATCAAACCGTTGCGCGGCAATTCGCTGTTCATCTTCGATCCCAATCTGGTCTTCCTCGTGGTGGACAGTTTGTTCGGCGGCGACGGGCGTTTCCACACGCGCGTGGAAGGCCGCGAATTCACCCAAACCGAACACCGCATCATTCAGCAGATGTTGGGGGTGCTGTTCGAGGCCTACGGCAAAGCCTGGGAGCCGGTCTACAAGGTCGAATTCGAATTCATCCGCTCGGAGGTCAACCCGCAGTTTGCCAACATCGCCACGCCGAACGAGGTTGTGGTGGTTACCACTTTCGAGGTGGAGTTCAACGGCGTCGGCGGTTCGATCCATATCTGCAAACCCTACTCGATGATCGAGCCCATCCGCGAGCTGCTCTACAGCACGATGCAGGGGGATCACGTCGTCGCCGACAAACGCTGGCTGCACATGCTGTCCAAGCAGATTCAGGCGGCGGAGATCGAACTTACGGCGGTACTCGGACAGGGCAAGACCACCGTCGATCAGGTGTTGAAAATGAAAGTCGGCGACTTTATCCCGCTGGACGTGCCCGACAATGTCGTCGCCAATGTCAGCGGGGTGCCGGTGATGGAATGCAAATACGGCGTGTTCAACAATCAATACGCGCTCAAAGTCGTGAAGATGCTGGCTGCCGACAACAGCGACAAATCCAATGGAGGAAAAAATGGCTGACGAAACCACAGAAATTAGCGCCGACGACTGGGGCGCAGCGATGGCGGAACAAGCCGCCGCGCCTGCCGAGCCGGCAGTGCAGCCGCATGTGTTCGAGCAATTCGGCGGCGCGGGCGGCGCGACCGCGCACAACGATCTGGACATGATCCTCGACATCCCCGTGCAGCTCACGGTGGAACTGGGGCGCACCAAAATGCCGATCAAGAACCTGCTGCAACTGGCACAGGGCTCGGTGGTGGAACTCGCCGGCATGGCGGGCGAACCGCTGGATGTGCTCATCAACGGCTTCCTCATCGCGCAGGGCGAAGTGGTCGTGGTGAACGACAAACTGGGTATTCGCCTGACTGATATCATCACGCCTTCCGAACGTTTGCGCCGCATCAACAAATAACGACATGCTGATCCGATTTTTCCTTTTTACCGCGGCATGCTGCTCTTCACTGGCATACGCGGCCGACCCGGTTCGTCCCGCCTACACCCCGCCTCCCGCTGCCGCCGTTTCTTCCGGCAGTGTGATTCAGGTCATCCTGAGTTTGCTGCTGGTGATCGCGGCCATCGTGCTGGTGGCATGGCTGCTGAAACGCATCAACATGCCGCAGAACGCGGCGGGCAGCGCGCTTAAAGTCGTCAGCGGCGTCGCCGTCGGACAGCGCGAGCGCATCGTGCTGGTCGAAGTGAACGACACCTGGCTGGTGGTGGGCGTGGCCCCGGGGCAGGTAACCGCGCTGCACACCATGCCGAAAAATGTGTTGCCCGCCGCCACGGACACCTCCGCCCCCGATGCGGACAACAAATTCAAACATTGGCTGAAAGTCGTGATGGAGAAACGCAATGCGGCTTAAAGCGGCGCTGCCGAAACTGTTACTTGCGGCACTATTTTGCGCCTTCATCCCGCTGGCCCATGCCGCCGAAGCGGGACTGCCCGCCTTCACCAGCACGCCCGCCGCAGGCGGCGGACAAAATTATTCGCTGAGCTTGCAGACGCTGATTCTGCTCACCTCGCTGTCGTTCCTGCCCGCAATCCTGCTGCTCATGACGGGCTTCACCCGCATCATCATCGTGCTGTCGCTGTTGCGCTCCGCCCTCGGCACACCGTCGTCGCC
>JBBIJL010000051.1:0-12404 GCA_037446005.1 Gallionellaceae bacterium
TGTGCGCGCTGGCGTGTCCGCCCAGACCGAATACGCCGCAATAGGCCTTGTGGCGGGGATTGATGTAGCCCTTGGCATCGGGGGTGGTGATGAATAGCGCATCGGTCAGTTTGACGAGGAGCATGATCGCTTCGATCGCCTCAATGCACGAGGCGCCGATCACGAATGCTACGCGCGGCGAGCGCACCAGTTCTTCTTTGAGCCGCTGTACCGCATGGATGTCGATCAAGACCGGTTCCTGTCGGTGCAATGTCGCCAGATCGTAAGTGGGGGTGACGCCCGGCGCTGCGCCACGCAGGATGTCGAGCGGGATTGCCAGATGCACCGGGCCGCCGGGGGCTTGATGGGCCTTCATCAGGGCATTGGTCAGTTTGCGTTCAAATTGACCGGGGTGGGAAACCATCGCGTTGTAGCGGGTGCAATGGTCGAACATGGCAAAAGCGTTGACGCCGGTGCTGGAGGATTCCTGCAAGGCGCCCCTGCCGAATGAAGACAGAATCGGCAGGCCGCTGATCGCCAGCAGCGGAACATTGTTGTCGTGAGCGCAGGCCACGCCGGTAATCATGTTGGTTGAACCGGGGCCGGAGGTGGCGCAGCACACGCCCAAGCGACCGGTCTCGCGCGCATAGCCGTCGGCCATGAACGCCGCGCCCGCTTCGTGCCGCGCCACAATCGGCCTGAGCCCTCCGCGCCGCTGGCTGCGCGCCATGGCGTTGAACAGCGGTTCGATGGCGCCGCCCGGCACGCCGAACACGTATTCGACGCCGAGTTGCTCCAGATAGGACACCAGCAAATCGGCTACTTCCACGGTTTGCGCTGGCATAGATGTTGAACTGCTCCCGGCCATGTTTGCATGGTCGGGAGCGGGCGAAATTGTATTGCCCATGGCGGGCCCCTCCTAAGGGTTGTTGCACGACCAATCGCCAGCGTTGGGGGGTGGCGATTGGCGCGCCGGTCTATGGCCGGTTATTTTTATAGGGGCGCATGCTACCGCAATTTGAATTTTTTAACCATGAAGGGTGTAAGGTCTGCACAAAGCCTGATACTATCGCGCTCAAACAAGGTGTACCGGAGGCGCGCAAAGTTTTTAGGACGATCCGGTGGATAATGGGTATAACGTGAAATCCGGCAAAGATTTTGGCTGACAGCGAGAGCTGGCGCACTTGAATAACACCGAAAAATAATCATGAGTATGTCTACTACACTTTCACAATCCGGCACTGCGCCGTTTTTACGTCTCCGGCGTGGTCTGGGCGCTTGCCTGATCGCGGCTTTTATCACTGCGCCGGCATGGGCGATTCATCCTGATGCCGACGATCTGCCGCGCAAGGAGATCGTGCTTCAGGGCGACTATGCCGGAGAGCTAAGCTCCGTGGCTCCGTTCCTGCTTTCTCCCGCGTTGTCAGGGGCGGCTGCGGGGGAACATATTGATGTGACGCAGGCCATTGAGGCCTTCCCCGAGGTGGTGGTTTTTCCTATTCACGTGGCCGGCGCTGTCGTTGCGAACAGAAGCGGCAGTGTTGCCAACAAGGTCGCACAGGCGACGGGTGGCACCATCGCGGTTATTTACCCGGATATCGGCGAACCCTATCGTAGCGTGTTCACGCAAATCATCGGTGGTATTGAGGCCAAGGCCAAAGGGCGCGTAACTAATTTCGCGGTGGGACCGAACGTGGATGTGGGCGAATTGAATAATTCCCTGCGCCGTCAGGATACCAAGGTGGTGATTGCGCTGGGGCGGCAAGGCGTGAAGGTTGCCTCCGCGCTGGATAGCAATATCGGCGTGGTGGTGGGCGGCGTGTTGACGGCGCCGGAAAATGAAGCGCGTAACTTGCAGGTGAATAGTCTGTCGCCGGATCCGGCGCTGTTGTTCTCGCGCTTGAAGGGAATGATGCCCAGAGTAAAACGCGTGTACACCGTGTACGACCCGCGCCAGAACGCATGGATGATGCGGCTGGCCAAGGAGGCTGCACGCGCGCACGGGCTGGAGTTCGTTGCTTACGAAGCGCAGGACTTGCGCAGTGCGATGAATGCGTACCAAGAGATACTCGCCGCCGCCGACAGCAGTCAGGATGCTTTGTGGCTGTTGCAGGATTCCACCACGGTGGAAGACAGTACGGTGCTGCCGCTGGTGTTGCAGGAATCGTGGACGCGCAATCTGGCGGTGTTCTCCAGCAGTTTCGGCCATGTCCGGCGCGGCGTGCTGTTCTCGCTGTATCCCAACAACGTTGAACTGGGGCGCCATCTGGCTGGGTCCGCGCTCGGCTTTCTGGCTTCCGGCGAAAACGAAGAATCCGGCATGATTCCGCTGCGCGAAGTGCTGATGGCGATCAACCTGCGCACGGCCAAGCACCTCGGCCTCAATGCCAGCCGCCAGCAAGGTTTTGACATGACGTTCCCCGAACAATAAGGCGCGCTGGATATGGTTAGAATATTCTCCGCGTTTTCCAGAAAGCTGACATTTCAGCGCCAGCTCGGTATTACGGTAACCCTCGGCATTCTCTTTCTGACGCTGCTTTCCTCCGTCGTGGGATCGTGGCAGGGCAACGAGCGCGCGCGCCATGACCTGATCGAACAAGGGCAGCACGTTACCGAAAATCTGGCGCGGCAAAGTTCGCTGGCACTGATTTATTCATCTCCCGACAATGCGCTCGAGGCAGTGAAAGCCACCATGGCTTTTCCTGGCGTGATCGGCGTGGAAATACGCCACGCCAACGGGCATGTATTGTTGGCGCGCGGCAATGCCAACCCCGCCGAATTCATGGCGCAGTCCGATCATGCGAGCGGGCTGCAAGCCGCCGCCGTGCTGAATGCGGAGAGTCCGGGATCGTGGCACTTCGCCTCGCCGGTGTATTCGCAGCCTTCCGAGGAATCGCCGTTCAGCGAAGCGGCTACTCCCGAGTTGCTCGGCTATGTTTCGGTGGTGATGAGCAAGGCGGCGCTGGATCAGAGAACTTCCGATATTTTCGTCACCAACGTGACCACCTCGTTTTCATTCGCGCTGCTGTTCCTGTTCCTGATCCGCGTGCTGACGCGCAGCATGACGCAACCGCTTAGCCAGTTGTCGGACAGCATGGAGCGTTCCCAGCAGGGCGAATCGCAGGTGCGTGCCGAGCCGGGTGGCCCCAAGGATATTGCCGCCATGGCGCATGTGTTCAACCGCATGATGTCGGTGCAGGAAGAGCGCGAAGCGGCTTTGCGCATCGCCGCCATTGCCTTTGAAACCGAAGAGGGCATGATGGTGACCGACGAAAACGCCAATATCATCCAGGTCAACCAGGCATTCACGCGGCTGACCGGCTATAGCGCCGAGGAGGCCATCGGGCAAAAGCCGTCCCTGCTCAAGTCGGACCGGCAGAATGCCGAATTCTTCCAGCTCATGTGGGAAAGCCTGCAACGCGAACATAGCTGGCAGGGCGAAATCTGGAACCGGCGCAAGAACGGCGAGATTTTCCCTGAATGGCTGAACATCACCGCCGTGCTCGGCAAAAACGGCCAGATCACGAATTACGTCGGTACCTTCATCGACTTTACCGAGCGCAAGCAGGCCGAGAATGAAATCCATCATCTCGCGTTTTACGACCCGCTCAGTCAGCTGCCCAACCGGCGTTTGCTGCTCGACCGTTTGCGCCAGGCTGTCGCTACGGGCGCACGCAACCAGACCGGCGGTGCGCTGCTGTTTATCGACCTCGATAATTTCAAGACGCTGAACGACACCAGAGGGCACGGTATCGGCGATTTGCTGCTGATCGAAGTCGCCAAGCGCTTGCAGGAATGTGTGCGCGAGGGCGACACCGTGGCGCGTTTCGGCGGCGATGAATTCGTGCTGTTGCTGGAGGGGTTGAGCGACGAGAAAGCGCAGGCGGCGGTGCAGGCGCGGGGCGTGGGCGAGAAAGTGCTGGAACGGCTCAGCCAGCCTTATATGCTGGAAGGCAACGAATTTCATAGCTCATCGAGTATGGGGGTCACCCTGTTTGTCGATTACCGGGAAAAACTGGACGAATTGCTGAAGCAGGCCGACACGGCCATGTATGAAGCGAAAAAATCCGGGCGCAACACGCTGCGCTTCTTCGACCCCGTGATGCAGGATGAGTTGGAGGTGCGCGCCCAGCTTGAAGTGGGCTTGCGCGATGCCTTGCGCAAACAGGAATTCCGGCTGTACTACCAGATGCAAGTCAACCGCGCCGGACGCATTCTGGGGGCTGAGGTGCTGCTGCGCTGGATACATCCCGTGCGCGGCCTGATTTCTCCGCTGCAATTCATCCCGTTGGCGGAAGAGACCGGCCTGATTATCCCGATCGGGAACTGGGTGCTGGAAACCGCCTGCCGGCAAATCAAAACATGGGAAGCGCACCCGCGCACCCGCGATTTGCAGCTTGCGGTCAACGTCAGCGTGCGCCAGTTCCGTCAGGCCGATTTCGTGGCGCAAGTGAGCGAAATCATCAATCGTGCCGCGATCAATCCGATGCGCCTCAAGCTGGAGCTGACCGAAAGCATCGTGCTCGACGACGTCGCCGACACCATCGCCAAGATGCAGGCGCTCAGGCAAATCGGCGTGAGCTTCTCCATGGACGATTTCGGCACCGGTTATTCGTCGCTGGCGTACCTGACCCAGTTGCCGCTGAACCAGCTCAAGATCGACCAGTCGTTTGTGCGCCACATCGGCACCAAGGCATCCGACGCGACCATCATCCAAACCATCATCCGAGGGCGTGGAAACGCAGGAGCAACGCGACTTCCTCGAGGCGAACGGCTGCACGCTGTATCAGGGTTACCTGTTCGGCAAACCCGTGCCGCTGGAAGAGTTTGCCGCGTTGCTGGTTACGCGCTAAGGCCGGAGTTGACGCGACGCCATGCGCACTCATTTCCTTTATAAATCGTGAGCAAAGCATTCACCCGCGAAAACGACGCTGCCGACGACGATGAGGAATTGTCGGCAGCGCCCGCCATCCCCGCCGGTACGAAAAACTACATGACCCCGGCGGGTTATCGCCGCCTGAAAGCAGAATACATGCAGCTGCTGGACGTGGAGCGTCCGTCCGTGGTGCAGACCGTTTCGTGGGCGGCCGGCAACGGCGACCGTTCCGAAAACGGCGATTACATCTACGGTAAAAGACGCCTGCGCGAAATCGACCGCCGCCTGCGCTTCCTCGCCAAGCGCATGGAAAATTCCGAAGTCATCGACCCGCAACAGCGTCAGGGCTGCGAACAAGTCTTCTTCGGCGCGACCGTCACCGTGTGCCACGAAGACGGCAACGAGCGCAGCTACAGCATCGTCGGCATCGACGAGGCGGATGCGGGCAAAGGGCTCATCAGTTGGGTGTCGCCGCTGGCGCGCACGCTGCTCAAGGCGCGCGCGGACGATGCGGTGAAGTTGCAGCTCCCCGGCGGAGTCGAAGAGCTGGTCGTGGTCGAAGTGGTCTACCGGAGTATCGAGCTCTAGCTGGCTGTTGAAAAACTACTGCGCTGGCCATCTGCTGCGTTGCGCGGTGCTCGCAACTTCGCCTATCTACTCGTTCGCTTCGCTCCTCTCCGTGCGCCTTGCATATGTTCATCTTCGCTACGTTTTTCAACAGCCGGCTAGTTCATCTCGGATCGTTGTTGTTTGAAATCACGTCCCCGGTAAAACAATCCGACGCAGAAATTCTGTGGTTTTTTCATTCCCTTCGAGTCCAAACAATGCGCTGGAAAAATCTCGCTGAAAATTAATTCAGTCGCTTGACTTAATCAAATGACTGAATTAACGTGCGCCACCTTTTCGATTCGGGACGACCATGATCGCTAAAAAAGAAACCCGCTGCCTGTTGCTGAAAACGGCGCAGCGTTTGTTGGGACACCAGCCGACTTCGCAGGAGGAAACGCGCTGGCGCCTGCTGCAAGCGGCGGCCGAGGTGTTCGCCGAGGTCGGCTACCATGCCGCGACCACGCGCGAGATATGCAAGCGCGCCGAGGTCAATCTGGCCTCCATCCATTACTACTACGGCGACAAGGCGGAGTTGTACCGCGAAGTGTTCCGCCTGCCGTTCCTGAGCGAATGCAATGTGTTCGCCACGCTCGACATCGCGCAGGTGTCGCTGCAAGAAGCGCTGCATTCCTTCTACAGTTGGCTGTTTCCGACGGATGCAGAAGAAGACCCGATGCGACAACTGTTCATGCGCCTGCATGCGCGCGAGGAAGCCGAGCCCAGCGGCGTGCTGGGCGATGCCATGGTGCAGGCATTCCGTCCCAATCACGAAAAGGTGCAAGCGCTGCTATGCCGCGAGTTCGGATTGAAAAAGCCGGATGTGGAAGTGGATCGATTGACTTTTGCGGTGATCGGTTTGGCGACCGCTTACTTCCACAATCGTATGGCGGTTGAAAATTTTGTTCCGCATTTGGTGGGCGGGCCCAAAGCGATGGAAAAGATGACGGAAAGATTGGTGGAGTACGCGGTGGCGCTGATCGAGGCCGAGCGCGTGCGCCGGACTGCGACGATGAGGAGCAAAAAATGAGCAAGCGATTCATCTGGGTGGCGTTCGCCGCATTCGCGCTGACAGGGTGCGCGGTGGGGCCGGATTACCAGCGTCCCGCAATGCCGCAGGCGCAGTGGCACGGCGCATTGCCGCACGGCGGCAAGCTGGGCGGGCTGGAGCAATGGTGGGAGCAGTTGAATGATCCGCTGCTGAGCGAGTTGATCGTCAACGCCGAGAAAAGCAGTCCTTCTATCGACATGGCGTTGGCGCGCATGAACGAGGCGCGCGCTAATGCCACCATCGGCGGCGCCGGGCTGTACCCGTCTCTGGTGCTGGGGGCGGGCGCCAGCACCAGCCGTTCGGCATTCGGCATGCAGGTGATGGAACAAAGCGCGGGCAAGGTCGGCTTCGATGCGAGCTGGGAGATCGACTTGTTCGGCAAGAACCGGCGCACGGCGGAAGCGGCGCAGGCGCGTTTCGGCGCGGGCGAGGCGGGCTGGCACGATGCGCGCATCTCGCTGGCGGCGGAAGTGGCGGATGTGTATGTCGAGTTGCGCCAGTGCGAGGCGGCGTTGGTCATCGCCGAGAGCAACAAGCAATCGCGTGCCGAAGTGCAGGGCGTGACGCGCATCAAGGAAGAGGCCGGATTGGCTTCGCCGATGGATGCGGCGCGCGCCTTGGCGGGCGAGGCCGAGGGCGATTCCGCCTACATCGCCAAGCAGGGCGAGTGCGCGCGCGTCATCAACCGCCTCACCGCGCTCACCGGCATCGAGCAGAACGATTTGAAATCCCGTCTGGCGGCGCGTTACGGACAAATTCCCATTGCCAATTTTGTCGACGTGAGCAGCGTGGCCGCGCAGGTGCTGAGCCAGCGCCCCGATGTCGCCATCGCGGAAGCGAATCTGGCTGCCGCCAGTGCGGACATCGGTGTATCCAAGGCCGCGCTGTATCCCAGCATCACGCTGGTGGGCTCGGTGGCCAGCAATGTGATCTACATGGGCGGGCAAAGCACGCAGGTGCCGACCTGGTCGTTCGGCCCCAGCCTGTCGCTGCCGCTGTTCACCGGCGGGCGCGGGCAGGCCGGGGTGAAGGCCGCGCAAGCCCGCTACGACTATGCGCTGGCGAATTACCGGAAGACCGTGCGCGAAGCGGTGCGCAATGTGGAAGACGCGCTGGTGCGCCTGAACGTGGCGAATGCGCGCGCGCACGACGGCGACAAAATGCAGGAGAAATACCGGCAGTTGTTCCATGCGACGAAAGCGCGTTTCAACGCCGGTCTGGGCAACCGCGTCAGCCTGGAAGATGCGCGGCGCAACTGGTTGCAGACGCAGGATGCTGCCGTGGCGCTGGATCGCGAAACTGTCTCGGCATGGATCGCGCTGTACAAAGCATTGGGCGGCGGTTGGGAGCGGACGGCGCGCTCCGGCACGCTCGCAGATAACTCGAATTCGCAGAAGTGAAAAACTTGCGTAGCGATTCGTTTGCCTCCTCGCCCGCTTGCGGGAGAGGATTGAGGTGAGGGATCGGGCACAGTAAATTTTTATCAAGGGCGGCATATCTGCCATGCCCGATAGGAGAGCAGCATGAAAAAATCGAAATACGTTTTAGTGGTGGCGGTGTTGATCGCTGTTGCCGGAGCATTCCTCGCCTCGAGAGGCGCACACAAGGCGCCGCCTGCGGCCGCCGAAGCCGCCGCCAAACCCTCGCTGACTGTGAGCACGGTCATGCCGGAGACGGTGCAGTGGGCGGAGCACGTGACGGCGACCGGGCCGGTGCTGGCCTGGCAGGAGGCGGTTATCGGCGCGGAAATCGGCGGCGTGCGTCTGGTCGAATTGCAAGCCAATGTCGGCGACCATGTGAAGAAGGGCGAGCTGCTGGCGCGTCTGGCCGACGAGATGTTGCTGGCCGATGTGCACCAGCAGCAGGCCGCGCTCGACGAGGCCGCCGCGCGCTATAACGAAGCTGCGGCGAATGCGCAGCGCGCGTTGCAGATCAAGGATTCCGGCGTGATGAGCGCGCAGGAATTGCAGCAATTCGCCAATGCCGCTGAGATCGCCAAAGCGCAGATGAAATCGGCGGAAGCGCGGCTGGAAAACGCCAGATTGAAATTGCGTTACACCCGCATCGTGGCGCCGGACGACGGCGTGATCTCGGCGCGCAACGCGACGCTGGGATCGGTGGCGCAGGTCGGCACCGAAATGTTCCGCCTGATTCGTCAGGGCAAGCTGGAATGGCGCGCCGAACTGACCGATGTGCAGATGCAGCAAGTGCGCGTCGGGCAAAAGGTGCAAGTGCGCAGCGGCCCGAACGATACGGTGACGGGCACGGTGAGCCGGATTTCCCCCGCCGTGGATAGCAGCACGCGCAACGGCTATGTCTACATCGGGCTGAACGAAAATAAAACGCTGCGTGCGGGCGTGTTTGCCCAGGGCGAATTCGAGCTGGGGCGCTCTAATGCGCTGACCGTGCCGCAGGGCGCGGTGGTGGTGCGCGACGGCTTCTCTTATGTGTATCAGGTCGGCAAGGACGGCCGCGTGGTGCAGGTGAAAGTGTCCATCGGCAGAAGGCAGGCGGACCGCATCGAGGTGAACGGCGGTATCGGCGCGGATGCGACGCTGGTGGCCACGGGTGCGGGCTTCCTCAGCGACGGCGATCTGGTGCGCATCGAACCGGCCAAATCCAAGGGCAAACCCGATGTGGCATTGGCGAAACCGGCCGTACGCAAAACCAACATTTAAGCCGAGGCACACATGAACATTTCCGCATGGGCGATACGCAACCCTATCCCCTCTATCCTGCTGTTCATCATGCTCACGCTGGCCGGGCTGATGAGTTTCAAGACCATGCTGGTGCAGGACGCGCCCGACATCGAGCTGCCCATCGTGGTGGTCACCGCCAATCTGGAAGGCGCCGCGCCGGTGCAGATGGAGACCGAGATTGCGCGCAAGGTCGAGAATGCCGTGGCGAGCCTAGGCAAGGTGAAGCACGTCTACACCAACATCACCGACGGCACCGCCCGCGTCTCGGTCGAGTTCGATCTGGAAAAAGACAGCAACGAAGCGGTGGACGATGTGCGCGATGCCATCAGCCGCATCCGTTCAGAACTGCCCAGCGACATGAAGGAACCGATCATCTCCAAGGTCAACACGGCGGGGCGCCCGATCATCACCTTCAGCGTTTCGTCCGAGCACATGGACGCGCAGGATTTGTCCTGGTTTGTGGATAACGAGATTTCCAAGAAGCTGCTGACCGTGCAGGGCGTGGGCAAGTTCACGCGCATCGGCGGCGTGGACCGGGAAGTGCGCGTCGAGGTCGATCCGCTCAAGGTGCAGGCGCTGAACATTTCGCTGGCGGACATCTCGCGCCAGATCCGCAAAATCCAGCAGGAGTCCTCCGGCGGGCGCACCGACATGGGCGGCGCGGAACAGGCGGTACGCACCATCGGCACGGTGCAGACCGTGGAAGAGCTGGCCGCGATGGACATCGCGCTGATGGACGGGCGCCACTATCGTCTGGACCAGTTGGCGACGGTGACGGATGCGCAGGCGGAAAGCCATTCCTACGCTATGCTCGACGGCAAGCCGGTCATCGCGTTCGAAGTTACCCGCACCAAGGGCAGCAGCGAAGTGAGCGTGGCGCAGGCGGTGCGCGCGGCGGTGGACAAGCTGAATGCGGAACATCCGCATATGCACATCGGCGTGGCGTTCGACTCGGTCGAGCGCGTCAAAGAAAACTTCGAAGGTTCCATGCACCTGTTGTACGAGGGCGCGATCCTCGCTGTGCTGGTGGTGTGGTGGTTTTTGCGCGACGGGCGCGCCACCTTCATTTCGGCGGCGGCGCTGCCGCTGTCGGTGATCCCCACCTTCATCGGCATGCACTATCTGGGCTTTACCCTGAACATGGTGACCCTGCTGTCGCTGGCGCTGGTGGTCGGTATTCTGGTGGACGATGCCATCGTCGAAGTCGAGAACATCGCGCGCCACCTGCACATGGGCAAGACACCGTATCAGGCGGCGATGGAGGCGAGCAATGAGATCGGCCTGGCCGTGGTGGCGACCACTTTCACGCTGGTGTCGGTGTTCCTGCCCACCGCTTTCATGGCGGGCATCCCTGGCAAGTTTTTCAAGCAGTTCGGCTGGACGGCGGCGCTGGCGATCATGGCCTCGCTCGTGGTGGCGCGGCTGCTCACGCCGATGATGGCGGCCTACATCCTCAAGCCGTCGGTAGAAGTGAAAGAAGAGCAGGGCAGGGTGATGCAGTTGTACCTGCGTCTGGCACGCTGGTGCCTGTCGCACCGGCTGGCAACCTCGTTCCTGGCGGTGGCGTTTTTCATCGGCTCGCTCAGCCTGATCCCGTTATTGCCCAGCGGCTTCGTTCCTCCGGCGGACCGCGCGCAGACGCAGGTGACCATCGAGTTGCAGCCGGGCAGCACGCTGGATCAGACCGCCGCCGTCGCCGAAGAAGCGCGCGCCATTTTGATGAAAGTGCCGGAAGTGAAAGCGGTGTTCACCGCGGTCGGGCGCGGCGCGGGCGGCGACCTGTTTTCGGCGGGCAGCGAAGCCGATGTGCGCAAGGCCAACCTGACCGTGACGCTGGTGCATCGTTCCGAACGCAAGCTCAAACAGTCCGAAGTCGAAATAATGCTGCGCGAAAAAATGCAGGCGCTGTCCGGCGCGCGCGTGACTGTCGGCACGGGCGACAACGGCGAAAAGCTCCAGTTGCTGCTGGCGGGCGAAGACCCGGTGGCGCTGGCCGAGGCGGTGCATACGGTGGAGCACGATCTGCGCACCATTAAGGGCTTGGGCAACATCACTTCGACTGCGAGTCTGGTGCGTCCCGAAATCAGCATCCGCCCGAATTTCGCGCGCATGGCCGACCTGGGTGTGACGGCGGAGAGCGTCGGCGAAGTGGTGCGCATCGCCACAGCGGGCGATTACAGCGCGGCGCTGGCCAAGCTCAACCTGCCGCAGCGGCAAGTGCCGATCCGCGTGCAGATGCCCGAGTCGGCGCGCGAGCAGATCGACGTGCTCGCGCAACTGCCGGTGCGCGGCAAAGCGGGTAATGTGAAACTGGGCAACGTGGCCGACATCACCGTGAGCAGCGGCTCGGCGCAGATCAACCGCATGGACCGCAGCCGCAACGTGGCCATCAACATCGAGTTGAACGGGCGCCAGCTCGGCGACGTGTTCAACGAAGTGGGTAAGCTGCCCAGCCTGCAAGCGTTGCCGCCGGGCGTGAAGCGCGGCGAGTCGGGTGATGCCGAGCGCATGAAAGAGCTGTTCGGCAGCTTCGGGTTGGCGATGCTCACCGGCGTGTTGTGCGTGTATGTCGTGCTGGTGCTGCTGTTCAAGGATTTCCTGCAACCGCTGACCATCCTCGCGGCGCTACCGTTCGCCTTCGGCGGCGCGTTCGTGGCGCTGCTGCTCACCCACAGCAGCTTCTCCATGCCGTCGCTGATCGGCCTGCTGATGCTGATGGGCATCGTCACCAAAAATTCCATCCTGCTGGTGGACTACGCCATCACCGCGCGGCGCGAACATGGTCTGGAGCGTTTCGAAGCGCTGATGGATGCGTGCAGCAAACGCGCACGCCCCATCGTGATGACCACCATCGCCATGGGCGCAGGCATGCTGCCGATCGCCATGGGGCTGGGTGCGGAGCCCAGCTTCCGTATGCCGATGGCCACCGCCGTGATCGGCGGCCTCATCACCTCCACGCTGCTCAGCCTGTTCGTGGTGCCGGTGGTGTTCAGTTACGTGGATGACCTGATGGAGAAGTTCAAACGCCTGCGCCGCAGCGATGCGGAGATGGGGATGCAGCAGGGGTAAGGGGGCTGCATCCCAAGTTCAATAACCGAAGCGGCTCTCTCCGGCATCGGGCAGGTGCGCGATGCTGACCGCGCTCTGTTCATGGATTATGGCGGGGCGCGGGATGCCGGTCTGCGCGGCGCGC
>JBBIJL010000052.1:0-12249 GCA_037446005.1 Gallionellaceae bacterium
GTCGCGCATGAATTCAAAATGCTTGGGCTCGCGGAAAAAATACGTCTCGTTGGTGGTCAGCAAATCAACCGCCATCTGCAACTCGCCATCCCCGCCGTTCTTCGAGATCAAATGAAAATACTCGTCGTAACTTTTCAAGTTGTGATGCTTCACCCGCTTCGCCAGCCGCCCGCTCACCAGCGGCTTCTTGGCCGCCGACATGCTGATCCCGGCGATGTCGTAGATCATCGTCTGGAACTGGTTAAATTCTTTATCGCTCAATACAAGTTGATTCATAACTCTCTCCAATTCCTTCGCCGCCAAGGCTGCCTCTGCAAATTCCGTATTCAACCAAATACCCTCGGCAATGCCTCGAACGCGATCTTCGGCACCGGCTTGCTGTACAGATATCCCTGCGCGATATGGCAGCCGTGAGCTTGCAGGAATGCGGCCTGCCCCGCAGTTTCCACGCCTTCCGCCACCACTTTCTGGTGAAGCGAATGCGCGATGGACAGAATCGCTTTCACCAGTTCCGCGTGATGCCCATTTTCGGTCACGCGGCTGGTAAAGGAGCGGTCGATCTTGAGCGTGTCGATGGGGAAGCGCGCGAGGTAGCTCAGTGCCGAATAGCCGGTGCCGAAATCGTCGATCGCGACGGTAATGCCCATTTCCCGGAATGCGTCCAGCGCCTCCAGCACTGCGCCGTCTTCATCCAGCAGCAGGCTCTCGGTGATTTCCAGTTCGATCCATTCGGGGTAACAGCCGCTTGCATCCAGCACTTTGCGCACGCTCTTCACCAGATTGTTGGACTGGAACTGGCGCGCCGACAGGTTGATCGCCACTTTATGCAACGGTTTGCCGGAGCCATTCCACTCGCACGCGGTACGGCTGGCGTGCAACAGCACCCACTCGCCGATCTCCACGATCAGGCCGCTGTCTTCGGCAATGGAAATGAACTTGTCGGGCGGCACCATGCCGCGTTGCGGATGGTTCCAGCGCAACAAGGCTTCGGAACCGATCAGCGCGCCGTCGGTAAGGCTGATCTTGGGCTGGTAATACAACTCCAGCTCGCCGCGTGCAAAACCCCGGCGCAAAGCGCCTTCCAGCGTCAAGCGCTCATTGGCGCTGACCGTCAAATCCTTGGAATAGAAGCGGAAGTTGTTGCGCCCGGAACGTTTGGCAAAATACATCGCCGAGTCGGCCTGTTTCACCAGATCGTCGCCATCCTCGCTATCCGTCGGATACACGGCGATACCGATACTGCTGCTCACGAACACCTCTTTACCTTCCAGCAGGAACGGCTCGTTGAACGCTTGCAGAATCTTGTTGGCAATCCGCCCCAGATCGTCGCCCGAGCGCACCTCCGGCAACAGGATCGCGAACTCGTCGCCGCCCAAGCGCGCCACGGTGTCGTAGCCGCGCACGCAATAGGTCAGGCGCGCTGCCGCTTCGCGCAACAACTCGTCGCCCGCCGGGTGTCCCAGCGTATCGTTCACCGCCTTGAAGCGGTCCAGGTCGAGCAGCATCACCCCGGCCTGTTGCGCGTGCCACGAGGCGTCGGTAATCATCTGGCGCAAACGGTCGCTGAACAGCGCGCGGTTCGGCAGCGACGTCAGCGCGTCGTAAAACGCCATCTGGTAAACGCGCTTGCGATGCTCGTTCAGCTCGGTGATGTCGCGCCCCACCGTCATCACGCTCACCACTGCGCCGTTCGCATCGCGCTCCGCCGTCAGGCGCACATGGCTGCAAATCTCCCGGCCATCCTTATCCGGCCACCTCAGTTCAAAATCGCTGTTCAGCCCTGAGGCAAACACCTCGCGGATCTTTGCCTCGTAAATATCCGCATTCGGCCCGCCCGGATATTCCGAGGGCTTCTTGCCCAGCAACGTGGCAACGCCGCCCTCGACCATCGCCCCGTAAGTCGGGTTGGCATAAATACGGCGGCACTCGCGGTTATAGCGCGAGATATTGTCGGGAGAGTTTTCCAGCAAAGTGCGCGACTCCTGCTCGCGCGCGACCAGCACATCTTCCATGCGCTTGCGCTCGGTCACATCGCGTATCGCGGCGCAAATAATCCCGCTCCTGCCATCCGCATCGGGGAGGCGAGACAAACTCACATCAACCGGGAATACCGAGCCGTCCTTGCGGCAGGCGCGCAAACCGTTGGTAATCCCGTCCATCGGACGACCCGGTGCACCGCTCGCAAAGAACCCGTCGCGCTTTGCGACATGTTCTTGTCGCGTATCGGACGGCAACAGTATTTCCATGGGCTGGCCGAGCAGCTCGCCTTCCGTGTAGCCGAACATTTTTTCGAGATGCGCATTGACCAGAGAAATACGGCCGCTCTCATTCACCACCAGCATGCCGTCGGGCGCGGAACGCACAATGCCGCGATACCATGCCTCGGTCTGCTTGATCTGCTCCTGCGAGGCTTCCAGCTCCACCGCTTGCGCTTCATACTCCACGGCCTGATCTTCCAGATCGCGCGCGTTTATTTCCAGTTGGTCGTTGAGTTCCACGATGCGCTCGAACTTCTCTCTGAGCGCCGCCTCGGTCTTTCTGCGTGCGCGGATGTCCTCGACGATAGACCAGATGTATTGCTGCCCATCCTTGCCCGTAACCAGCATGCCGCTCAACTGGATCGGAATAAGCGTGCCGTCTTTTTGCCGGTACTCTTTTTCGTAAGGGCCGTAGCGCCCGGTCTTCGCCAGCGCCTCGATCTGTTCCGCTTCTTTCGCCTCATACTCCTTGGGCGTCAGCGTCCAGTAATCCAGCGTCATCAACTCGTCCACCGGATAAGCGCAGATCGCGCGGAACGCCTCGTTGAACTCGACATAGCGCCCCTGCATATCGGTCAGCGCGATACCGAGCGGAGAGAGCTCGTACAAGCTGCGCATTTTCTCTTCGTTGGCGCGCAGCGCCAGTTCGGCCTGCTTGCGCGAGGTGACATCGCGCGACAACACCAAGAAATGCGCATTAGATGAGTCGCCGCCCGCCTTTCTCGATACAGAAAGTTCAAACCAGCACTCCCCTTGGGGCAGAGCGAGACAGATCGTCTTGCCCAGTGACAAGCCCTTCTCCTCCGCTTCGACTATCGCCGCCATCGAGATCGCCGCCGCCTCGGGCGACAGCATCTCGTTGATCGTGTTGCCCAGCAGCAATTCCTTTTGCGCCGCGAGCAACTGCTGATTTTGCGCCCATACGTTCAAATAGCGCCCCTCCCGATCCACCTCGAACAGCAAATCGGGAATGGCATTGATAACGCCCTCACTGAACTCGAGCGTCTCCTTGAGTTGGCGCTCGGCCTGCTTGCGCGCGGTGATGTCGCTGGCGATACCTACAATGCGACAGATACGCCCCTCTTCATCACGGACCGGAACCAAGGTCGTGAAATACGTATGACGGCCAACGGGCAACACCAGCTCCTGCTCCTCGCGATAAACCGTTCCGGCATCGAGGCAGCGCTGGTATTTCTCGGAAACTTTTTTCGCCGTCTCCGGCAATAACACCTCTTCGATAAAACGATTGAGCATGTCGGCACGCCCAATACCGATGAGCCGCTCAAAGGCCGGATTCGCTTCAGCCACGCGGAAGCGGCGATCATGAGTCACATCCAACAGGAATACACCGTCTTGCGAATTGTCGAAAATCTGGCGGTAACGCGCTTCGTTCTCCAGAGCGGCCTTTTCCATGCGCTTGCGCTCGGTAATGTCGTGGCAAATGCTCAGCACGCTCCGCACTTTGCCATCCGTGCCAAATTCCGGTGCAAGGCGCTGGTTAAACCAGCGGTGACAGCCATCGGCACCAATGTTTTCCACCTCAATCTCGGCAGATTCACCTGTTTCGCTGATGCTCCGTACCAGCTCCACAATCTTGTCGCCATTGCCGGAATGGGAAAGCTTCCCGTCTGCCGGACTGGCCTCAAGCAACTTGCTGGCCGGAATACCGCTGATGCGCTCGACCGCCGCATTGACGTAGAGACGCCGCCCATCCGGCGCATAACGGAAGATCGGCTCGGGTGCCTGCTCTACCAGCGCGCGGAACTCCGCCTCGCGTGCGATCAGGATTTCTTCCATGCGCTTGCGTTCGCTGATGTCGCGCACGGTCGCCTGGAGGACTGGCTTCCCGTCCATCACCATCGAACTGAGCAACACTTCAGCAGGAAAGTCCTGCTCATTATCGGCGCGCCGGTGCATCCATTCGAAACGCAAGCCGCCATCCTGCATCGCCTTGGCGATATGTCGGTTAGCTAACGTCTGTGAGTCCGTTCCGTCAGGCTGCACTGGCGGCGATAGGTCCGCCGGATGTTTTGCACAGAACTCTTCCCGTGTCGTGCAGCCGAATATCTCCAGAGTCGAGGCATTGCAATCGAAGAAGCCCCGCTCGTCGAGCAGCATGACCGCATCGCGGGTCGAATCATAAAGCGTGCGAAACCTCGTCTCGGATTGCCGCAGCGCCTCTTCCGCCTGCTTGCGCTCGGTGATGTCGCGCGCAATGGCGATCAGGCGCACCGGTTCCGTACCGGGAATGATCGACACAGCTAGGTCAATCTCGCGGCGGCTACCGTCGCCCATGAGCACACCGATCTCGTATGTGGGAGGCACAGATTCTCCGGCAAGGCGGCGGCGATTCCTGTCCATCACCAGCGCACGGTCATCAGGATGCACCATGTCGATGAACGGCGGATGGGCGGCCATCTCTTCCGCGCTATAGCCGAGTTGTGCGGTGAAATCGGTGTCGTTCGCATAGACCACCCGACCGCTCTCGAACACCATCATCTGGATATTCGAATCCCTGATACCTTTCAACAGCGTCTGCTGGAAGTCGGCCGTGCTGCGCAACTGCTCCTCCATGCGCTTGCGCTCGGTGATGTCGCGCACCACGGAAAGGCTGAACTTCCTACCGTCTCGTTCAAAATGGGTGCCGCTCAGTTCCACCGGGAAGATGCGGCCATCCTTGGCGCGATGGCGCGTTTCGAAGCTAACCCGAAGACCGACCGGAGAGTTCTTCATGATCTCCGCCCCCTGCTCGCGCGGCATATCCGGGTCAATATCGGACGGTTCCATAGCCAACAACTCTTCGCGGCTGTAGCCCAGCGCGCGGCAGGCACCATCGTTGACATAACCGAAACGCAGACTCTCGCCGTCGATCAGGTAGATCGCATCGGAAGACACATTGATCGCGTATTCCAACAATTCGAGCTGGCGTTGCGTCTCGCGGATGGCGGTGATTTCGCGCCCGAAAGCGATGGTGCCGATGATGTCACCGTTCGTATCTCGCTCCGGCACGACGGAAACCATGCCGTAGCTCAATTCGCCGGGCTCTCTTGGTAAGATCATTTCAAACGCTTGGACATCGCCTGTTTCGACAGCTCGCGCCGCCGCCTGCTCGAACTGGTCGAAGCGTCCGTCCGGCCAGGCTTCGGAAGGCCGCTTGCCGACCACCTCGTCGGCGCTTCCAAGCTCCAGCAGGCGCACCAGTGAACTGTTGAGGTAACGGATGCGCCCTGCGTTGTCGTAGCGGATGATCGTGTCCGGCGAGCTTTCCGCCAGACTGCGGAACTCCTGCTCACGTGCGGCGATGGCTTCCAGCAGACGGTAACGCTCGGTCATGTCGCGCCCTAGGCCCAGCACGCTGATGACCTTGCCAGTTTCGTCGAACTCCGGCACTAGGCTCACATCGTGCAACTGCTCGACACCATCAAACATCGCTGGCTGGCGCACAGTCTGGATGGCCTGTCCGGTGGTAACCACATGGGCGACTGCGGCTTTGACATGCGCGTGGGAATCGGGGATGGGTTGGCCGACGAGCTCTTCCAGCTTGCTGCCCAGCAAGCGCTCGTGGGTGGGGTTGACGTAGAGATAGCGCCCTTCGGTATCCCAGCGCGCGATGTTGTCGGGAATGTTTCCGGCCAGGTTGCGGAAATCGCGCTCACGCACGGCAAGGTTATCTTCCATGCGCTTGCGCTCGGTAACATCCAGCGACGTGCCGACGAAGCGCACCGGCTTGCCATCCGCGTCGTATTGCGGCTCGCCGCGCTCGAGGATGTGCTTGACCCGGCCATCGGGGAACAGCAGGCGATGCTCGACTTCGTAGAGCGAGCGGTTAACAACGGCATCGTTATAGGCCTGCACGACGCGCTCCCTATCCTCGGGATGTACCGTTTCGACGAACGCGGCGAAGTCCGCCTTGAACTTCGTCTTGTCGATTTCCCAGATGCGGAAAATCTCGTCCGACCAGACCAGCCTGTCGTTCACCATATCCACATCCCAGCTGCCGACATGGGCGATGCGCTGGGCTTCTTGCAGCATTCTTTCGCTGTCGCGCAAATCGTTTTCAATCGTCTTGCGCTCGTTCAAGTCGCGCATCACGGCCAACAGGAAAGCCTCGCCGCCGATTTGTATCCTGCGCAGGTTGATTTCGCCCCAAGTCCTGCTGCCGTCGCCGCGCTTGAGCTCCCACTCGAACAACTGCGGCTCGCCCGCCGCAGCGAGCTTGTTACGCCGCGTCGCTTCTTCGAAGGAATAAGGCGGGTTGTTCATCGCCAGCAAATCGAAGTTACCGGAGAGAATATCCTCGCGCGTATGCCCCCATAGCTCGCAGCCTTTCCGATTCAGGTCATGCAGGATGAACTCGGTCTCGCCGTCGCGCTCGACGATGCGATGTAGGAAGATGCCGTCGTTAGCCGACTCAAACACCGTGCGGTGTTTTTCTTCCGAGGCTTGCAATACCGCCTCCATACGGAGGCGCTCCGTCATGTCGCGGCCGATGACCAGTATCCCGCTCATCTCGCCGCGCTCATCCAGTTCCGGCGTGATACTCAAGTGATGATAGCGTTCCCCGCCGTTGCGATCCGGCATCGTGATGCGGCAGTCGCCGCTCCGCCCGCTTGCGACCGCGTCTTTGATGGCCGCTGCCAGATCGTCGAATAGTCCGTCGGCGAACACCTCCGTGGGCACTTTGCCCAGCAGGTACGAGGCAGGCATGCCCAGCGCCGTTTCAAGGTTTTTATTGGCATAGATGACGCGGTATTCACGGTCCAACCGCATGATGTTGTCGGGAAAATTTTCCGCCAGCGTGCGGTATTCCTGTTCGCTGCGCAGCAAGACTTCTTCCATCTGCTTGCGCGCGGTGATGTCGCGGCCGATGCACAGCACGCTGCGCACCTTGCCCGCGCTGTCGAATTCGGGAACGAGGTTGTTATGCACGATCACATCGCGCCCGTCTGCGGCGCGGAACGATATTTCCAGTTCGCCCGGCATGCCCGTATCCAGAACGCGCTGTATGCAGCGCTGCACCTTGTCACTATCCACTGTCGGCACGGGCACGAATTCGTTGGGCGACTTGCCCAGCATCTGCTCCAGCGGTATCCCGGTGAGCTTGCTGACTGCCGGGTTCACATAGATGCGGCGGCAATCGCGGTCGTAGCGATAGATCGGGTCGGGGGCGTTCTCGGCCAGCGTCCGGAACTCGGTCTCGCGCTGTTGCAATGCGGCATCCACGCCCTTGCGCTCGGTGATGTCGTGCATGTAGCCGTGCAGGATCGTGCCCGCATCTTGATCTTGCAGCGGCAGCGAGCGCAACTCGATCCAGCGCTCGCCTTTGCGGGGGTGATTGATGCGGAATTCGGCACGCAGCTCGGTCATGTTCTTGAGCGCTTCCGCGCGCGCGTCCATCAGCTTCGGCGCATCCTCCGGGTGGATCAGCTCCAGCAACGGGGACAGGTTATGCGCCACATTCTCGGCCGGGATGCCGATCAGGTCGGTGATACCGGCGCTCACGAAAGGCATGGATGAGACACCCGCCGGGCTCATGTGCGCGGTATAGAAGAACCCCGGCGCACTGGCGAAGAAACTCGCCATACGCCGATCGCTCTCGTGTACGATCTGCGTCAAGAGTTTGTTCTGCGCCTTGCTCGACAACTGGCCGCGCACCATGTCGTATATCTTGCGCGACAAACTCATCATCGCCGCGAGATAGGAGGCCACGATCAGGCTCATCACCGTGAACATGTGCTCGTTGAAAGAGAACAACCAGATCGCCAGCGGCATCAACGTCGCCAGCAAGAACGTATTGACCGCAGCAGGGATGGCGGCCATGGACACGCTCGCGAACGCGGTGACCCCGGCGATGATGAAGATGACCAACAGCGCCACGGGATCGAACGGCGAAGTCGGGAAGCAGAACACCATGCTCCCCCAACTGATGCCCGATATGGCTGCGCCCGCCACGAACTTGCGTTCCCACTTTTCGACCTGGATCGCGACGCCTTCGCCGATGCGCAAATAACTGCGCAGATAGAAAGCGTTGCGGAGCTGTACCGCGACATTCACCGCAAACCAGGCCAGCAACATGCCGTGCGCAACGCTGCTCCAGAGCGCCAGCACGATCAGCACCGAGATCGACAGCGCCGCATAGACGGATATTCGCAACCCCCGATAGGCCTGATCGAGCAGCTTGGCTGCCAGCAACTTATCGTCCGCGTTCATAACTGGTTCACTCACCTGCGTACTCCCCATAACCTTGGCAAAAAATTTTTCCGCGACAGCATGAAGAATCGCAAATAGCAACGCATCCGACTATCAGTAAATCTTTCTTTTTTTGTAGGGTAGTCGCACGTAGGTAGGGAAATTCCTACACTTTCGCGCCTCCTGCGCCCCCCTGCGGGAGAGGCTCTTCGATAAACTCAGGACAGGCTTTTAACAAGGTTAGGCAATCCACTACCCGACAAGTCGGGTGTGGAGTTGAAACAGACGGGAATTCTCTGATTACTCTGCCGTCACGATCCGGTTGCGTCCGGCAGACTTTGCACGGTACATCGCACTGTCGGCACGACGAAAAAGTTCGTCGTATGTCTCGCCTTTACGCAGCGTGGCAATACCGATACTTGCGGTCACCATAATACCGCCCGGCTTCAGTCCCTCGATGCGAGCCCGTGTCGCGTCACCGCGTGACCTTGCTTCAGCCAGCCCGACACCAGGCAGAACGACGACGAACTCTTCGCCGCCGATGCGCGCCACCAGATCGTCACTGCGGCAAATTCCCTGCAACGCTCTGGCGATCTGTTGCAACACTTCGTCGCCCGTCTTGTGCCCGCGGGTATCGTTGATCTGCTTGAAATGGTCTGCATCGACGACCATCAACGAAAGACTCTGTTCGCTCTCGTGCGCCTCGGCGATCAGTCCCGGCGAAATCTCGTTCAAGTGGTAGCGGTTGTAAAGCGAGGTGAGCGTATCGCGCATGGCGATGTCCTTCATTACCTCGTGTTGCGATTCGAGGCGCTGCATCAGCTTCTGCATCTTGAGCATATTGAATACGCGCACCTCCAGTTCTTCCGGTACCACCGGCTTGCCCACGAAATCGTTCGCGCCGTTGCGCAGAATTTCGACTTTGCGCGCGATGTCATCAAAAGATGAAATTGCCAAAATGGGCGTCAGCGCACTCTTGCCGAACGAGCTGCGCACCGCACGGATCACCGAAAACCCGGTCTGCGCACCGGCCAGAATATAGTCCGTCACCACCAAGTCATAACGCGCTCCCGCAGATACCCGCAATATCGCCTCCTCCGCGCTCTTGCAATGTTCGATCTGCAAACCCATCCGCTCCAGCACCTGACGGTAGAACATCGCCGACGACATACTGTCCTCGACCAGCAGCACCTTGCCGCTGATGCACACGTGATTGCTGGCGGCGAAGCGCTCGACGAACAGCTCAAGCTGCGGCAGATTACGTTTGGCAAAACACTCCGTCACCCCGGCCATCAAGGCGCGGTTGATAACCGCTTTGCGCGGCGTGGCCGCGAACATCAGCGCAGGCTGGTGATGCACCAGCTTGTACGCTTTAGCCGAAACGAAGAACTCGATGCCATCCATATCGCCCAGTTCGAACGTAAAGCACAGCAGATCGGACGGAGCGCTCTTCAGCATTTCCAGCGCCTCCTGCCCGCTCCGGGCGACCCGCGACTCGAAACCGTATTTGCCGAACAGCGTGGACAAAGTAAAAGCGACGGTGCGCGAAGGCTCAACAATCAGTACGTTCATGTCATATCCAATGCTTCATTACATTCAACACATAGCCGCCCATTTGTAGGGGGCGCCCCTTCGATAAACTCAGGACAGGCTTTAGCCGCGAACTCTCTGAGCCTTACCCGACTGCTTCGCGGCTGAAGCCGCTCCTACGAAAACCGCCACGCCCCTGTGGGAGCGGCTTCAGCCGCGAATGTCTTCTTCTTGCCCGCTGCCTCATTCGCCGCCAGAATGTCCCCATGAAAACACCTCCGTCTGACCGCCATTCACGCGCGCTACGCAAAGGCCGCCACTCCGAACCTAGCTATTCCTACCTGCTCACTGCGGTTACCCGTGACCGCCTCCCCCTGTTTGCCGGATGGAAAGCCGGACGCTTATTGGTTGCCGAATTACGAATAGCTGAGGAAATAGGTTTGGTGCAATCTCTGGCATGGGTAATCATGCCGGATCACCTGCACTGGCTAATCACCTTGCAATCTGGCGATTTATCCGCGCTCATGAGAGGGATCAAAGGACGTAGCGCGCTTGCACTCAATAGGGTGTTGCACAGCCAAGGCGCTGTATGGCAACCGGGATTCCATGACCGCGCCCTGCGCAAAGATGAAGATTTGCAATCCCTCGCCAGATACATCGTCGCCAACCCGTTGCGCTCCGGTCTGGTCACAAAAATCGGCGACTATCCGCTGTGGAATGCTGCATGGCTGGAATAGTCAACCGCCACCCGTGGGAGCGGCTTTAGCCGCGAATTCTCTGGGCTCCACCCGACTGCTTCGCGGCTGAAGCCGCTCCTACGAAAACCTCCGCCCCTGTGGGAGCGGCTTTAGCCGCGAATTCTTTGAGCCTCACCTGACTGCTCCGTCCCTACCGCTTCCATAACTCCCGATATTTCCCGATATGCTCACGCAACAATGATTCGCCGTTGCCTTTCAGTTCCAACCAATCCAGCGTAATGTGAAATTGTGTTGCGGAATGCACTGATGCAGCCACCACCCCGCGCCCTTCGATATATTTGGGCATTTCATCCGGCGTGTTCTTCGGCAGCATCAAGGCCAGATTGCAGCGATACCCGGGCATCAGGTTGTGATCCACTTTTACCACCGCCCTGCGTTTCCCCACCGTACTCAAGTGCCCGTATACCGCCCGGTTTCCATCCAACGGCACAATGGCTGCGCGCCAATTGACGCGAATCTCTTCATTCTCCACAAGCTAACCCTTCCTGCGTATTCCGCTACCCACTTCCAATTCGGACAACCAGTTGATAAAGCGCGTCACATCCTGTCCCTGGTAGATCGCACCGTGCTGCGGGCACAGCATGTCGATTTCCATTTTGCTGGCGCGCTCGCACCAGTCCAGCTTTGACCTGTGCCGCCTTTACAGTATTCAAATACATGCACCTATTCGCCAAGCGTCGAAGCGGAATATTTTTAGGACTCCGCTAAAAATTCAAGGAAGCATCCGCACTGTTTCTTGCTCTAGCCTCGCGGAGCGGACGAACCATGCACCCTGAAAAAACCCATCATGCGCTGCAACTGATTAGCCTGGCTGTTCATTTCTTCCGCCGTGGCAGCCAGCTCTTCCGTGGCGCTCGCGTTGTGTTGGGTAGTCTGGTTGAGCTGGTTCATCGCCGCGTTGATCTGCGAGGCGCCCGTACTTTGCTCCTCGCTCGCGGAGGTGATTTCTTGCACGAGGTCGGAGGTCTTGTTGATGGCGGGCAGCATCTCGTCCAGCAGCTTGCCGGCCTGTTCAGCCTTGTCCACACTGCCCTTGGCGAGTTCGCCGATTTCCTGTGCCGCCACTTGCGAACGTTCCGCCAGCTTGCGCACTTCGGCGGCCACCACGGCAAAGCCCTTGCCGAATTCCCCGGCACGCGCCGCTTCAATCGCGGCGTTCAGCGCCAGCAAATTGGTCTGATAGGCGATGTCGTCGATGATGCCGATCTTGCCCGCGATGCTCTTCATGGCGCCCAGCGTTTCTTTCACCGCTACTCCGCCCTGCGTAGCCTGCTTGGCGGCTTGCGCGGCGATGCCCCCCGTCACTCTGGCGTTGTCGCTGTTCTGGTTGATGGAAGCGCCGATCTGTTCGACCGACGACGATGTTTGCTCTACTGAAGCGGCCTGCTCGGTGGTCGCCGAACTTATGCTTTGCGCGGTGGTAGCCACCTCGTCGGAGGAGGCCGCAATTGCTACGGCAGCATGGTTCACGTCGGCGACAATGCTCTCGGCATTCCGCGCCATGGTGTCAATGG
>JBBIJL010000053.1:0-12196 GCA_037446005.1 Gallionellaceae bacterium
AGCCCTTGGGCGCGACCTTTGCTGTTTGCGCATCTGGGTTTGTTTCTGTTGTGGCAGCCGCTGTGGCGCGGCGAGAGCCAGCTGCGCCCGGGCAACATTTTATTTATCGGCGGTGCGAGTCTGGTGGCGTTGCTGTGGCTGAACTGGTGGGTGCTGGCGTTTTGGGTAAGCGGTTTGTTCGCGCTGGTGGGGGGGCGGGTGTTCGCGTTCCATACGCGCTGGCAGCGCTGGCGTTATTTGCTGGCGGTGGCGTATTTGCTGGCGGTGCTGCTGCTGTGGGTGACGCCGCATCTGTTTGAGTTGCCCGTGATTGTGGATGCGACGAGCAGCCTGATGGGCTTGCTGCTGCCGCTGTTGCTGGTGCTGATGGTGCTGCTGCCCAAAGAGAAAGAGCAGGCCGAGGCCGCGCAGATCGTGGACTTCATCTACAGCCTGTTGCTATTCTTGCTGGTGACGTTGCTGGTGCTGGGCAGTCTGGCATTTATGACGCTGGCGCGCGTGGATTATTTCGAAGCGCTGCTGCGCACCTTGTTCATCCTCGCGGTGACACTGTTCGTGCTGGGCTGGCTGTGGAACCCGCGCTTGGGCTTTTCCGGCTTGCAACCGATTTTCTCGCGCTACCTGCTCAACATCGGCACGCCGTTCGAGGTGTGGCTCAAACATCTGGCGGAAACCTCGCAGCAGGAACCCAACCCGGCCGTTTTCCTCGCGCGCGCCATCGACCATTTTTCCGAATTGCCGTGGGTGTCGGGTTTGGCCTGGGTGTCGGACGAGGGGCATGGCACGCTGGGCGTTTCCAGCCAGCACCGCATCGAGATGGTGGATCACGATCTGCATCTGACCCTGTTCAGCCGCCAGCGCATCTCGCCCTCGGCGGTGCTGCACATCCATTTGCTCACGCAATTGCTCGGGCATTTTTATCAGGCCAAGCGGCGCGAACAGCGCCTGCGCGAAATCGCCCGTTTGCAGGCCATTTACGAAACGGGCTCGCGCCTCACGCACGATTTGAAGAACATGCTGCAATCGCTGCTGGCGCTCACCTCGGTGGCACAGCACCAGCCCGACAAGGCGCAACCGATTTTGCAGCGCCAACTGCCCGTGCTCACGCAGCGCATCGAGTTGATTCTGGGCAAACTCAAAGCGCCGCAACTGGAAGCGGATGCCGCCATGCTGCCACTGGCAAGCTGGTGGGAGGGGCTGCGCCAGCGGCATCAGCATGAGGGCTTGGAGTTTATTGAATCCGGCGCAGGCCGGAATAACGGTGTGATGGCTCACGATGACGAATCCGCAATCCCCGCCGCCCTGTTCGATTGCGTCGCCGACAATCTCATCGACAACGCCTGCAACAAGCGCCTGCGCGAACCCGGCATCCTCATCACGGTCACGCTGAATACCCACCCTTTCAGCCTGAATGTGTGTGACTCGGGTAGCGCCATACCCGCCGGCATCGCACAGCAGTTGTTAAATACCATTGTGCCGTCCGAGGACGGCTTGGGTGTGGGCATGTATCAGGCCGCGCGCTGGGCGGCACAGTCGGGGTTTCATCTGACGCTGGCGAGAAACAAGGCGGGCAAGGTGTGCTTTGAGTTGCGCGCAGGGTAGGCGCCGCCACTGCGCCGGACTCAGCGCACCGCGTTATTTGCGGCCGAGTCAACGCCACACCCGACTTGTCGGGCAGTGGATTGTCTAACTTTGCGAAAAGCCGCTCCAAAATCCTGCTAGCCCCGTGGGAGCGGCTTTAGCCGCGAATTCCCCGCGCCCCCGCCATCCTCTTGGGTATAATCCGCGCCATGAATAAACAGCTATCCGCCACCCCGCACGCACTGGATCTCGCACGCAAAGTTTTAAGCATCGAAGCCGATGCCCTGCACGCGCTGGTGCAACGTATCGACAATTCTTTCCTGCATGCCCTGAATATCATCCTGTCCAGCGAAGGACGGGTGATCGTGAGCGGCATGGGCAAATCCGGCCACATCGCGCGCAAGATCGCGGCGACCATGTCCAGCACCGGCACGCCGGCTTATTTCGTGCATCCGGGCGAAGCCAGCCACGGCGACCTCGGCATGATTACCGCCGAGGATGTGTTCATCGCCATTTCCTATTCCGGCGAGAGCGAAGAGCTGCTCACCATCGTGCCGGTCATCAAACGCCAAGGCGCCAAACTCATCAGCCTGACCGGCAATGCCAAGTCCAGCCTCGCCCTCGCGGCCGATGCGCACCTGAACGGCTATGTGGCACAAGAGGCTTGTCCGATGGGGTTGGCGCCCACCGCCAGCACCACGGCAGCGCTGGCGCTGGGCGACGCGCTCGCGGTGGCGCTGCTGGATACCAAGGGTTTCGGCGAGGAAGATTTTGCGCGTTCGCATCCCGGCGGCAGCTTGGGGCGGCGTTTGCTCACCCATGTGCGCGATGTAATGCACACCGGCGCGGGCATCCCCGCCGTGGCGCACAACGCCACGCTGGCCGATGCCGTGCTGGAAATTTCGCGCAAGGGCTTGGGCATGACCGCCATCGTGGACGACGCGCAAAAAGTGCTGGGCATTTACACCGACGGCGACCTGCGCCGCACGCTGGAAAAGCGTCTGGATTTCAGCACCACGCCGGTGGATGCGGTGATGTCGCGTCAGCCGCGCTGCATCGCGGCTGACGCGCTAGCGGTCGAAGCCGTGCAAACCATGGAGCAGCACCGCATCAGCCAGATGCTGGTGGTGGATGGCGAACAGCGTTTGGTCGGCGCGCTGAATATGTTCGATTTATTGCGCGCCAAGGTGATTTAAAAAATGATTGTCGAAAAAATACTTCCCATACGCCTGATCGCTTTCGATGTGGACGGCATTCTCACCGACGGCGGCTTATACCTTTCCGACTCGGGCGAAGAGTTCAAGCGCTTCAATTCGCTGGACGGGCACGGCCTGAAAATGCTGAAGAAATCCGGCGTGGAGCTGGCCATCATCACCGGGCGCACTTCGCGTTGCGTGGAGATGCGCGCCAAGAATCTCGGCATCGCGCATTTGTATCAGGGCGTCGAACAGAAATGGGGCGCCATGCAGGACTTGCTCGGCAAGCTGGGGCTCGCCCCCGAAGTCGCCGCCTTCATGGGCGACGACGTGGTCGATCTGCCGGTGATGACGCGCGTGGGTCTGGCTCTGACCGTCCCCAAAGCGCCGACCGCCGTGCTCGACCGCGCGCACTACACCACCAAGCACGATGGCGGCTACGGCGCGGTACGCGAAGTGTGCGAGCTGATTATGTCCGCCCAAGGCACGCTGAACGCGCAACTGGCGCCCTATCTCGAATGATCACTTTGCTCGAACGCCTGCGCGCGTGGTTGCCGCTGATTCCGCCGTTGCTGTTGCTGGCCGGAACGTATTGGCTCAACCAGCAGGTGCAGCCGGTGCCCGCGAAGCCCGACAGCAGCAAACGCCACGATATTGATTACACGGTGGACAAGCTCTCCTCCGTCACGCTCGACGAATTCGGGCAGGCGCGCTACATGATGACCACGCAAAAAATGTGGCACTACCCGGACGACGACAGCACGCATTTGCAAATGCCCCGCTTCGTCAGCCTGCATAGCGACCGCGCGCCCATGGTCACCTGGGCGCAAACCGGCAAAATCTCCAGTCGCGGGGACGAGGTGTTCCTTTACGACGAGGTAAAAATCATGCGTCTGGGCAACGACAAACAGGGCGATCTGGTGTTCAACACCGACTACCTGCACATCGTGCCCGATCAGGATAGGGTCGACACCGACCGCCCAGTCACGCTGGTCACCGCCCACGACACTATCCGCGCGGTGGGCATGACCATAGACAACAAATCCCGCACCATCGCCCTCTTATCCGACGTTCACGCCACACATGAATCTGTCCGCAAATAAATCCGCCCTGCTGTTGTCCGTCTGGCTCATCGGCTACGGGTGCGTTGCCCACGCCGAAAGGGCGGATCACAACAAGCCTATCCACATCGAATCGGATCGACTGAGCGTGGACGACGCCAAACACGTCAGCACCTTCGAGGGCAAAGTCGAACTCATTCAAGGCACATTGCGCCTGACCGCCGAGAAGCTGGTGGTGACCGACGATGCGGCAGGCAACAAGTTCTGCGTGGCCACCGGGCATCCGGCCAGCTTCCGCCAAAAGCGCGAGGAATCGGATGAGTATGTGGAAGGCTACGGCGAGCGCATCGAATACGACACGCGCACCGAGACGGTGAATTTTTACGGGCAGGCGCGCGTGAAGCGCGAGCAAAACGAGGTGCGCGGCGACCACATCACCTACAGCACGCAAACCGAGATATTCCGCGTAAACAGCCAGCCCGACAGCGGCGGACGCGTGCGCGCGACGATACAACCCAGAAATAGCACATCACCCGACAAGCCATGAGCGAACTGCGCACCGTCACCCTGAAAAAACGTTACCGTTCCCGCACCGTGGTGCAGGATGTTTCACTGTCCGTAAAAAGCGGCGAGGTGGTCGGGCTGCTGGGCCCCAACGGCGCGGGCAAAACCACCAGCTTTTACATGATCGTCGGACTGGTCGCCGCGGACGGCGGCGATATTTTCATCGACAACCAGAACATCACGCACCTGCCTATTCATCGCCGCGCCCGCCTCGGTCTGGGCTATCTGCCGCAGGAGGCCTCCATTTTCCGCCGCCTGACGGTGGCCGAAAATATTCAGGCCGTGCTGGAGCTGCAAGGCTACGCCAAAGAAGAAATCAACGCGCGTCTGGAAGAGCTGTTGAACGACCTGCACATCACGCATATCCGCAACAATCAGGCACTCAGCCTGTCCGGCGGCGAACGCAGGCGCGTCGAGATCGCGCGCGCATTGGCGACCAACCCGCGCTTCATTTTGCTGGACGAACCTTTCGCCGGCGTCGATCCGATCGCGGTGCTGGATATTCAGAAAATCATTCATTTTCTCAAGGAGCGCGACATCGGCGTGCTCATCACCGACCATAACGTGAGAGAAACACTGGGGATTTGCGACCGCGCCTATATCATCAACGCCGGCTCGGTAATGGCGGAAGGCAAACCCGAGGAAATCATCTATAATGAAGGCGTCCGAAAAGTCTATCTCGGCGAAAACTTCAAGCTCTAAAGCCATCCCCATTCCAGCGTAAAAATGAAAGCAGTACTACAACTCAGACAGTCGCAACAACTGACGCTCACGCCACAGTTGCAGCAGGCTATCAAGTTATTGCAGCTGTCCACGCTGGAAATCAATCAGGAAACCGCGCGCCTGCTGGACGAGAACCCGTTCCTCGAGCGCGAGGAAGACGACGTTGCGCAGCCCTATGCGCACGGCGATGCTCCGGCGTCGAGTTCGTCCACTGAAACCAAAACCAGCGCCGAAAATGAAAGCCAGCCGGCCGAACTGGACTGGTCGGAACCGAATTTCACCGCATCAGGCACCTCGGACGACGAGGACGACGGCTATACCGAAGTCCCCGCCGACCGCCCCAGCTTGCGCGAACATTTACTCTGGCAAACCAACATGAGCCAGCTGGATGCGCGCGATAAAAAACTCATCGGCTTGCTCATCGACGCGCTCGACGACAACGGCTACCTCACGCAACCGCTGGAAGAGATCGCCGAGTTGTTGCCCGCCGAGCTCGACGTCACGCTGGACGATCTGGAAACCGCGCTGGTGCAATTGCAGCATCTGGACGAACCCGGCATCGGCGCGCGCAGTCTGAGCGAATGCCTCGCGCTGCAACTGCAAGCCCTGCCCGAAGATGTGCCGGGACGCGATCTGGCTTTAGGTATCGTGACGCATCATCTGGATCTGCTCGCCAACCGCGACTTCAACAAGCTGAAAAAAGCGCTGCATTGCGATGACGATGCGCTGCGTTGCGCGCAAGACCTCATCGTCCACCTGCAACCCAAGCCCGGCACGGCCTTCGAGCAACGCGCGGCGGACTACGTGGTGCCCGACGTATTGGTGGAACGCCAGGGCGGCATCTGGAAAGCGCGCCTCAACCCCGAGGCGATGCCGCGCCTGCGCGTCAACCAGATTTACGCCAACATCCTGCAACGCCGCGACGAGCAAAGCTCGCAGCAAATGGCCGGGCAATTGCAGGAAGCGCGCTGGTTCATCAAAAATTTACAGCAGCGTTTCGACACTATCCTGCGCGTGTCGCAGGCCATCGTCGAACGGCAGCGGCAATTTTTCGAACACGGCGACATCGGCATGCGCCCGCTGGTACTGCGCGAAATCGCCGAGCAACTGGAGCTACACGAATCCACCATTTCGCGGGTAACCACGCAGAAGTTCATGCTCACCCCGCGCGGCATCTACGAACTCAAATATTTCTTCGGCAGCGGTCTTTCCACCGAAGCGGGCGGCGCGTGTTCATCCACCGCGATTCGTTCTATCATCAAGCAACTGATCGGCGAAGAGGACAGCAAGAATCCCCTCACCGACAGTCGCATCTCCGAAATCCTGGCACAGCAGGGCATATTGGTTGCCCGGCGTACCGTGGCAAAATACCGGGAATTGCTGAATATTCTCCCGGTGAATCTTCGTAAATCACTCTAACCAAATAGGAGCAGGCCATGAACCTCAACCTCACAGGACGTCACCTCGAAATCACCCCCGCAATCCGCGAACACGTCATCTCCAAGCTCGACAAGGTTAAACGCCACTTCGACAACGTGATCGACGTCAACGTCATCCTGTCCGTGGACAAACTCCAGCAAAAGGCCGAAGCCAGTCTGCATCTGAGCGGCAAGACCATCGTCGCCGAGACATCCGACACCAATCTGTATGTCGCCATCGACGCGCTGATCGAATCGCTGGATCGCCAAGTGTTGAAGCACAAAGAAAAGAACACTGCGCGCCGCCACGACGACACCGGCAAACACGCCGTAGCAGACGCGGAATAACCACCCAAGGGCGACTAATCATCGCCCTTTTGTTTCGGTAAATGAAACGATGAGTTTAATCAGCAAAATTCTTCCTTTGGAAAATGTCCTGCTGGACGCCGAATCCGCCAGCAAAAAACGCGTGTTTGAACGTGTCGGACTGTTGTTTGAAAATTCGCAAAAGATCGCGCGCAGTCAGGTGTTCGATAGCCTGTTCGCGCGCGAGAAGCTGGGTTCGACCGGGCTCGGGCAAGGCGTGGCGATTCCGCACGGGCGCATCAAAAGCCTGCGCGAAGCGGTCGCCGCTTTTGTCAAAACGGACAATCCCATTCCGTTCGATGCGCCGGACGGACTACCCGTGAATTTGATTTTCGTATTGCTGGTTCCCGAACGCGCCACCGATCTGCATTTGCAACTGCTCGGCGAACTTGCGCAAATGTTCAGCGATAGCGCTTTCCGCGAACGCCTGCTGGCCAGCAACGATCCTGCGGCCATCCATCAAATGTTTACCGACTGGCAAGGGTAAGTCGCCGTGGCCCGGGTCTACATCCAGAAACTGTTTCAGGACAAACAGGAGCGCCTCGGGCTAACCTGGGTGGCGGGCAGCGACGGCGCCGACCGCGTGCTGGAAAGCGACGTCGTCAACGCCTCCGAAAAAGGCATCATCGGCCACCTCAACCTGATCCACCCCAACTGGGTGCAGGTCATCAGCAATACCGAGCTGGAATATCTGCGCAACCTCGACCCCGCCGCATTGGGCGAGGCATTCGTGCAGTTGCAAGCGGGCGGCTCGCTGTGCCTGATTCTGGCGGGCGTGGAAGGGGTTCCGCCCGAACTCATCGCCTACGCCAACAATACGCGCACGCCGCTGTTCCGTTCGCCGCAAAGCAGCGTGCACCTGATGTGGATGGTGCGCCACTACATCATCAAAGAACTGGCCGACTCCACCAGCCGCCACGGCGTGTTTCTCGACGTGCTCGGCGTGGGCGTGATGATTACCGGCGACAGCGGCGTGGGCAAAAGCGAACTGGCGCTGGAACTCATCACGCGCGGCAACGGGCTGGTGGCGGACGACATCACCGAGCTGTACCGCATCTCGCCGGAAACGCTGGAAGGACGCTGCCCGGAATTGCTGCGCGATTTCCTCGAAGTGCGCGGCCTGGGCGTGCTCAACATCCGCACCATGTTCGGCGAAACCGCCGTGCGCCGCAAAAAGAGTTTGAAACTCATCGTGCATTTGCACCGCCCCACCGGCGGCGACCTGTCCAAGATGGAGCGCCTGCCGTTCAACGCCAGTTTTCAGGACATCCTCGGCGTGAAGATCAGCACGGTGGAAATCCCCGTGATGGCCGGGCGCAACCTCGCGGTGCTGGTCGAAGCCGCCGCGCGCAACTTCGTGTTGCAGATGCGCGGCATCAACACGATGGACGAATTCATCGCGCGCCACGAGCAACAAATGCGGGATCAATCCGCATGAAATTGTTTTTGATCAGCGGACTCTCCGGCTCCGGCAAGAGCGTGGCGCTCAAGGTGCTGGAGGACAGCGAGTACTACTGCGTGGACAATCTGCCGGTGGAGTTGCTGCCCTCACTGATCTCCAGCCTGCAACAGTCCGGCTACTCGCGCTGCGCCGTGAGCATCGACGTGCGCAGCGGCGGCGGCGTGCATGAACTCCCCCGCTACATCGAGCAGCTCAAACAGCAAGGCGTGGATGTGCACCTGCTGTTCCTCGACGCGCAGACCGACACGCTGGTCAAGCGCTTCTCGGAAACGCGCCGCCGCCATCCCTTGAGCGACGACCAACTCACGCTGACCGAGAGCGTGCAAAAAGAGCGCGACCTGCTCAACGAAATCAGCGGCATCGGCCACCACATCGACACCAGCGACATCGGCGCCAACACTCTGCGGTTCTGGGTCAAGGATTTCGTGCAGGCAGACCGCTCACGCTTGACGCTGCTGTTCCAGTCGTTCGGTTTCAAATACGGCGTGCCGCTGGATTCCGACTTGGTGTTCGACGTGCGCTGTCTGCCCAACCCGCACTACAACGAAAAACTGCGCCCGCTCACCGGCCGCGACGAGCCTGTCATCGAATTTCTGGAGCAGGCGCCCCTCGCGCAAAAAATGTACGGCGACATCCGCAGCTTCGTGGCCGACTGGCTGCCCTGCTTCATCGCCGATAACCGCAACTACCTCACCGTAGCCATCGGCTGCACCGGCGGACAACACCGCTCGGTCTATCTCGCGGAAAAACTCGCGCGCCATTTCGGCACCCAACAGCAAGTCATCGTGCGCCACCGCGAACTCGCACAACACACCTGACTGTGAGCCACCTCGCCCACCTCAAGCTCGGCGACAGCCTGATCTTAGTGTTGGGCTGTTTGTTTACCGTCTGGCTCGCCGCCACCGTCTGGCAAGGCGGCGTTGCCGACAAAGCCATCATCCGCAGCGGCGGAAAAATATTCAAAGAAGTGACGCTCGCGCACGACAGCGAAATCAGCGTGCCCGGCCCGCTCGGCACCAGCATCATCGCCATCAAAAATCATCAGGCGCGTATCGCCTCCGACCCCAGCCCCAGACAATACTGCGTGCGCCAAGGCTGGCTGAAAAACGCGGGAGAGGTGGCGATTTGTTTGCCGAATGAGGTGAGCGTGGAACTGGCGGGCGGACAAAAAAAATATGACAGCCTTAACTACTGAAAACCTAACCCCCTCTAACTCCCCCTTGTCAGGGGGAGAACGGAGCGGCTCCTCCCCTGACAAGGGGAGGTTGGGAGGGGTTTCGTTTTTCCTTTCCAAGCAACACCCATGACCACCGCCACCATCAAACTCGCGACCTCCGCCGAAGACCACCACCTCGCGCGCATGGCCGCAGTAGCACTCGGGCTCAGCGTGCTCGAAGCCGCCATCCCTTCGCCGCTGCCCGGCGTCAAACCGGGGCTGGCCAACATCGTCGTGCTCATCGTTCTGGCGCGTTACGGCTGGCGGGCGGCGGTATGGGTGTCGCTGTTGCGCGTGGTCGCGGGCAGCCTGTTGATGGGCAGCTTTCTCGCCCCGGGATTTTTCCTGAGCCTGTCCGGCGCGCTATGCAGCCTTGCGGCACTCGCGTTAAGCATGCACTTACCCCGGCAATGGTTCGGTGCCGTCACCCACAGCGTGCTCGCCGCCTTCGCCCACATCGCGGGGCAAATGCTGGTGGTGTATCTCTGGCTCATCCCGCATGCGGGCATCGCCTACCTGCTGCCCATCTTCGCGGCAGCCGCCTTGGTATTCGGCACGGTGAACGGATTGGTCGCCGCGCGTTTCATGGATAATGGCGAGACACTGCAAACGGAAACACCCACATGAAAACGATAACGTTAGCGTTTACTGGCGCATCAGGACTACCCTACGGCATGCGCCTGCTCGAATGCCTGCTGCACAGCGGTCAGCGCGTGCATCTGATGTACTCGCAAGCCGCGCAAATCGTCGCCAAACAGGAAATGGATTTTGTATTGCCGAGCCGCCCGCAAGACGCGGAGCAAATGCTCACTGAACGCTTCGGCAAATTCAGCGGCGAACTCAAAGTGTTCGGCATCCAAGATTGGTTCGCCCCCATGGCCTCCGGTTCCAACCCCGGCGACGCGATGGTGGTGTGCCCCTGCACCATGGGTACGCTGGGCAAAATCGCCTGCGGCATCAGCGACGACCTCATCGCCCGCGCGGCGGATGTGATGCTCAAGGAAAAACGCACGTTGATTCTAGCCCCCAGAGAAATGCCCTTCTCCTCCATCCATCTGGAGAACATGCTCAAACTCTCCAATGCGGGTGCCGTCATCATGCCGCCGAATCCGGGGTTTTATCACCATCCGCAGAGCGTGCAGGAGATGGTGGATTTTGTGGTGGCACGCTTGCTCGATCATCTCGGGGTGGAGCAGACGCTGATTAAGAAGTGGGGAAAATAAAGTCCTGCGGAAATCCCCTCTCCCACCGGGGGAGGGTTAGGGTGGGGGATCACTCGTTGCCCTCCCTCAAATTTTAAAACCAACACCGTCGGGGGTTGCCCGACAGCAAGTCACCTTCTTTTGCTTCGCCAAAAGAAGGTAACCGAAGAAAAGGCGACCCCGGTTTGCCGCCCACTTCGTGGGTACCCTGCGTTGCTCGACTGGTCAGGCGGCTGCGGAACTCGCGCTACGCGCTCAGACAGTCCTCGCCGAAATCCCCTGACCAGCCTGCGCTACTCGGCGGCGCACAGGGGATGGAAAGTCAAAATCAAAAACCACAGCGAGGGCACTTCGTGCCCTCGCGATTACCTTCATGTATGTGAGATGCAATACGCACAGCACATTGCATCAAGGGGGTAACATGCAGCGCTATTAAAAGTTATTAGTTAGGATCGTTCACATGCCGAACATCGAAACCAACAACCTAACTCCCGATGACAGTTTTCTTGTGTGTCTTGGTTCCGAAATTTGGCTGATGGACAACCACAAGTGGGCATTCTTTGTCTGGGAAAAGTTCAGCCAAATATCTGGCATACCCAAGTTTTCCCTAATACATGCCGACTATCACTGGGATGGTATAAATGATTTCTATTCATTTCCAGAAAAAGAGCTTGAACTATTGAGTTCGAATGTCGACCAATTACAGGCGATGGTCGCCGAAGGCAATTGGATACGCTTCGATTCATTTATCGCACCAGCAGTTATGCGAGGGATCATTGGAGAAATTCACTTCTTCTGCTCACAAGATGAGGGGGAGGACAATGGAGTTGATGAAGACATCTTGACTCGCATGAACACTCAACAATTTTTCCATGCAAATATGGAATCTTTGTCTAACCAAGAGTTCTCATTTCCAGTGATATTTGATCTATGTCTAGACTTATTTAATACATCAACAATCTTAGATCAAGGTGAGCTTTGGCCTGACTCTGAAATTATGAGATTTCTTATCACAATGAAGCCGGCAATCCAAGCTGCAAGTGTAGTGACAGTTTCGCTATCTTTTGGTTACTCTGGCTCTGAAGATGACACACGACGCTTAGCAAAACTGGTGTTACCTTTATTACAGGAATGGCGGCAATCTTAAACAGCACAGTAGTGGGCACGAAGTGCCCACTCGGTTTTTTGCTTTTCTTTCCCCTGTGCGCCGCCTCGATCATTCGCAAACAAGCGGAGGTTTAGGCGAGGACTGTCTGAGCGCGTAGCGCGAGTTCCGCAGCCCCGCTTGTTTACGAATGAGCGAGGGTACCCACGAAGTGGGCGGCAAACCGGGGTCGCCTTTTCTTGGGTTACTTTCTTTTTGGCGAAGCAAAAGAAAGTGACTTGCTGTCGGGCAACCCCCGACGG
>JBBIJL010000054.1:0-12131 GCA_037446005.1 Gallionellaceae bacterium
GCTGATGAGCCAATACCATCCCGACAAATTGATGGGGCAGGGCGTGCCGGAAGACATGATCGCGATGGCCACCGAACAGGCGAAAGAGATTCAGTTGGCTTACGACTTGGTGAAGAAGAACCGGAATATGTAAAAGCGAATTAGCCACAGAGAACACAGAGGCCACAGAGAAAGTGGATATGCGCAGGGAGTGGCGGTTTACCCCGAAATCGGTACATGCGCTCGATCAATTATCGGGAGAACTCGGAAGTATCGGGTGCGGAGTTTTTCTCTGTGATCTCTGTGGCTAAATGTTTTGAGCCTTACTCGAACTTAAACCCCCGCGCCAATACCCTGCCACACGCATCCACCACCTGCGCATCGTAAAACAGCCCACGGTTACGGGTGATCTCTTCCAGTGCCGCCGGCAAGCCCAGACTGGGACGATATGGGCGATGTGATGCCATCGCTTCCACCACATCGGCGACGGCGACAATCCGCGCTTCCGGCAAAATTGCTTCACCTTGCAGCCCCTGCGGATAGCCCGAGCCATCCATGCGCTCATGATGCTGGTGGGCGATTTCGGCGACCGGCCAGGGGAAGTTCACGTCTTTTAAAATGTGGAATCCCATGGCTGCATGCTCCTTCACGATGCGGAATTCAAGTTCGGATAGCCGTGTGGGCTTGCTGAGTATTTCCGCCGGAATCCCGGTTTTCCCGATGTCGTGCACCGCGCAGGCCAGGCGGATGCCGTGGACACGTTCTGCGGGCAAGCCCATTTCGGCGCCAATTGCCCCGGCCAGTTGCGCGACCCGCCGCTGGTGCCCCGAGGTATAGGGGTCGCGCATTTCCACCGTGACGGCAATCGCCTGTATGGTGTCTTCCAGACCCTTGGCGAGCTGTTCCGCACTGTGTTGCTGCGCCGCGCGGTTGCGCAGGCTGACGATGCCGTAGGAGAGGTCGTTGGCGAGTTCGCGCAATAGGCGGATTTCTTCCGCGTCGAATGCGTTGGCATTGCTCGTGTCGATAGTGAGTGCGCCGAAAGCATGTTTCTCGGCATCTAGCAGCGGCAGGGAGAGAATGGAGGCGCAGCCGCTGGCGGCAGCCGCGGCATGCCATGGGGCAAAGCGCGGATCGGTCAGCGCATTGGCGATGACTTGCGGCTCGCCGTTGCGGATGGCTGTTCCCGTCGGCCCGCGCCCGTATTCGTCATCCGCCCAGGAAAAGCGCAGCTGGCCGAGAATATCCGCCGCGATGCCGTATTGCGCGATCGGGCGCACCGACTTCTGCTCATCCTGCTGCGCGTAACCCACCCAGGCGACGTGATAGCCGCCGATGGCCACCACCACGCGGCACATCTCCTGCAATAGCTTGGTTTCATCGGTGGCGCGCACCAGCACCTCGTTGCCGGAGCTCAGCGTTTTGAGTGTGCGGTTGACCTTGCGCAGACTCTCCCATGCCACATCGCGCTGGGTGAGCAGTCCCGCGCTGTACTCGTCGTGCTGGCGGCAGAGCAGGATAGCCTTGGCCAGATTGGACATCACCGGCTGAAAAATGCGCGTGAGCGGCAACTCGGTATACGGCACCTTTTGCGTGAGCAACAGGATGACGCCGTTGTGTTCGATCGGCAGGCGCAGGAATGCGGAATAGGCGTTGCCTTCGCGCGAAAGCGGGGCGAGCAGGGCGGGGTCTTCGCGCAGTTCGGCCGCTCCAAACAGCAATGCGGACGGGAGTGTCATCGTGTGCCCGACACTTGCGCTGAGTTCGTAGTCGCCCACCACCGCTTCAAGTTTGACCGCGACCGTCGCCGCGCTAGTGGCGGGAGGCAGATCAAGGAACACTAGCCCGGCAGGGAACGAGGTGTGGTACAGCAATTGTTGCAGCGTTTTGTTCAGCAACGGCTTCACACTCACCTCGCCGCCGATGGCGAGGGTGATCGAGTACAAAATGGTGAGAATTTGCTGCTCGTGATCCATGTGTCGCTTCGCTCCCGCTGCGCGTAACCGGATGGGTTGATGACTGCTCTGGCGGCAATCATACACACGCTTTGCCGTGTTCGTCTCCCCCGGTGTCGAGGGTATAATGCGCGCCTTTGTTTCAGGCCGTTCCTATGCTGTTTACCTCCAAACATACCCGTCTGCGCTACACCCGATTGCACGGTTCGTCCGACGCGCTGGCCTTGGCGCAATATGCCGCGCAGCATTCGCCCTTGGTGGTGATTGCCGCCAATGCGCTGGAAGCGCAGCGGCTGGTGGAAGAGATTCCGTTTTTCGATCCGAAGCTGCGCGTGCATTTGCTGCCGGACTGGGAAACGCTGCCCTACGACCATTTTTCGCCGCATCAGGATTTGATCTCCGAGCGCTTGGCGACCTTGCATCACATTCGCAGCAATGCGTGTGATGTCGTCATCGTGCCGCTGACCACCGCGCTGTATCCGCTGCCGCCGGTGGAGCATCTGGCCGCTTACACCTTCTTTTTGAAACGCGGCGAAAAGTTAAACCTCAACGCGCTGAAAGAGCAGCTCGCGTTCGCCGGATACGCGCATGTGCAGCAGGTGCTGACGCCGGGCGAATACTGCGTGCGCGGCGGCATCATCGACCTGTTCGCCATGGGCAGCGTGCTGCCGTACCGTATCGACCTGTTCGACGACGAAATCGAAACCATCTCCACCTTCGACGTGGATACCCAGCGCACGCTGTATCCCGTGCCGGAAGTGCGTATGCTGCCCGCGCGCGAATTCCCGATGGACGAAAAAGGCCAAGCCACTTTCCGCCAGAACTTCCGCGACCGCTTCGAGGGCGACCCGTCCAAATCGCGTATCTACAAAGATGTGAGCAAAGGCATCGCCCCGGCGGGTATCGAGTATTACCTGCCGCTGTTCTTTGACAAAACCGCCACGCTGTTCGACTACCTGCCCAAGAGCGCCACGCTGTGTTTGCACCACGATGTCGATGCGGCGATACAACAGTTCGCGGCGGATACTGCTTCGCGCTACAACCTGTTGCGCGGCGACCCGCAGCATCCGCTGTTGGAAACCAAAGAGTTGTTTTTGGATGGGGAGCAGTTTTTTATCCGGGCGAAAGAGTTTGCAAGGGTGGACGTACTCCCCTCGCCCGCAAGCGGGAGAGGGAGGAGCGAAGCGGAGGGTGAGGGGCTGGGAGTGCCTAAAAATGTTGTTTCATGTGCCACCGGCACCATACCCCCCATCGCCGTAGACCGCCGCGCCGAAATCCCCACGCAAAAATTTGCGGACTTCCTGCATGCCTATCCCGGGCGCACCTTGCTGCTGGCCGACAGTCTCGGTCGCCGCGAAATCATGTCCGGCTACCTCAAGGAATACGGCCTCACCCCCGCAGTGTGCGAAGACTACGCCTCGTTCCTCGCCGGCAAAGAAAAGTTCATGCTCGGCATCGGTCCGATCCAGAACGGTTTCGTCTTGCCCGATGACAAGTTTGCCATCGTCACCGAGACCGAGCTGTACGCCGCGCAACCTCGCAGCCGCGCCGCGCGTGTCGCCAAGAAAAGCAATGTCGAAGGCATGCTGCGCGACCTCTCCGAGCTCAAGCCGGGTGACCCGGTGGTGCACGAGCAGCACGGCATCGCGCGCTACCGGGGCTTGGTGAATCTCGACCTCGGCGAAGGCGAAAACGAGTTCCTGTTGCTGGAATACGCCGATGAGGCCAAGCTCTATGTGCCCGTGTCGCAACTGCATGTCATCAGCCGCTACAGCGGCGGCGCGCCGGAAGCCGCTCCCCTGCACAAGCTGGGCAGCGGCGCATGGGACAAAGCCAAGCGCCGCGCCATGCAGCAGGTGCGCGACACCGCCGCCGAGTTGCTCAATATCTACGCTCAGCGCGCCACGCGCAAAGGCCATGCGTTCAAGCTCACCTATCACGACTACGAAGCGTTCGCGGAAGGCTTCGGTTTTGAAGAGACTGCCGATCAGGCCGCCGCAATCGAGGCCGTGTTGCTCGACCTGCAATCCGTCAAGCCGATGGACAGACTCATCTGCGGCGATGTGGGCTTCGGTAAAACCGAAGTCGCGTTGCGCGCCGCCTTCGTGGCGGTGATGGATGGCAAGCAAGTGGCGGTGCTGGTGCCCACCACGCTGCTGGCCGAGCAGCACTTCCAGAATTTCTCCAACCGCTTCGCCGACTGGCCGGTGAAGATCGCCGAATTGTCGCGTTTCCGCTCGACCAAAGAAGTGAACCAAGCGCTGAAAGACTTGGAGGATGGCAAGCTCGACATCGTGATCGGCACGCACAAGCTGATCCAGAAAGACGTGAAGTTCAGCAACCTCGGTCTGGTGATTCTGGATGAGGAACACCGCTTCGGCGTGCAGCAGAAAGAACGCCTGAAAGCCTTGCGCGCCGAGGTGGATGTGCTCACGCTCACCGCCACGCCGATACCACGCACGCTGGCGATGTCGCTGGAAGGTCTGCGCGATTTCTCGGTGATCGCCACCGCGCCGCAACGCCGCCTGTCGATCAAAACTTTCGTCAGCGGTTTCAGTCAGGGCGTAATCCGCGAAGCTGTGCTGCGCGAACTCAAGCGCGGCGGGCAGGTGTACTTCCTGCACAACGAAGTGGACACCATGCCCAACATGCTGGAAAAACTGGAAACCTTGTTGCCCGAGGCGCGCATCCGCATGGCGCATGGGCAGATGGGCGAACGCGATCTGGAATCCGTGATGCGCGATTTCCACCACCAGCGCTTCAACGTGCTGCTGTGCTCCACGATCATCGAAACCGGTATCGACGTGCCCACCGCCAACACCATCATCATGAACCGCGCGGACCGCTTCGGCCTCGCGCAGTTGCACCAGTTGCGCGGCCGCGTCGGGCGCTCGCACCACCAAGCCTATGCTTATCTGCTGGTGGACAGCATGGACGGCCTCACCGCCCAAGCGAAGAAACGCCTCGAAGCGATACAGGCGATGGAGCAACTGGGTTCAGGCTTCTTCCTCGCTATGCACGACTTGGAAATTCGCGGTGCGGGCGAAGTGCTGGGCGAATCGCAGAGCGGAGAAATGCAGGAGATTGGATTCAGTCTCTACAACGACATGCTCGCCGCCGCCATCGCATCCTTGAAGCAAGGACACGAGCCCGACATGGCGCACCCGCTGGGCGTGACCACCGAGATCAATCTGCACACCCCCGCGCTGTTGCCGGACGAATACTGCGGCGACATCCACCAGCGTCTGGTCATCTACAAACGCTTCGCGAACTGCAACACGCAAGAGGATTTGGATGACATGCAGCAAGAGTTGATCGACCGCTTCGGTCTACTGCCCGAACCCGCGCAGACCCTGCTCGACAGCCACCGCCTGCGCATTGCAGCCAAACCTTTGGGCATCGCCAAACTGGATGCCTCCAGCGAAGCGATCCAAATCCAGTTCGTGCCGAACCCGCCCATCGACCCGATGAAGATCATCACTATGATCCAAACTCGCCGCTACATCAAAATGAACGGGCCGGATAAATTGCGCATTGAGTTGAAGCATGAGGATTTGGGGCAGCGGGTGCTGGCGATTAGGAATTTCTTTGGGGAGTTGAGGTAATACTGGGCTTGCCGGTGGCGCGATGCGGCGTTGCAGACGTATTAGCGATGCCCCATAATCCCCGCAAGACAAATCAATGAGGAGTTGAGCGTGCCTATCCTGTCCGTGTTTTTCGGCATCATCGTTCGCATGTGGCACGACGATCATCCTCCGCCTCACATCCATGTCGAATACCAAGGTTTTGAGGCGCTGGTTAATATTCAGACAGGTTTGGTAAGTGAAGGTCGTCTGCCTAACAAAGCGGCTGCCATCGTAAAGGAATGGTGCCTACGGCATCAGAAGGAATTGCTGGAAAATTGGGAGCGCGGTCAGCATTTCGAGCCAATGGAGCGCATTCAAGGAGCAGATCAGGATGATTAAATTAATCGAAGCACGTTACTTGAATAACTTTCAAATTGCCTTTGTTTTCTCGGATGGAAAGGAAGGCACCTTTGACGGGACTGCCTTGCTGAAAAAGACAGGCTCGTTACTTGAGCCGTTGCATGATGAAAACTACTTTAGCCGATTCTTTATCGACTCCGGCGCACTGTGTTGGCCGAACGGTTTGGAACTTTCTCCGGCGCGGCTGTATGAGATGTGCCGTACATTGGAAACGGTGTGAGTAATTTATCTAGCTTAATCTTTGTGGAGCATAAAAATTGGCGGCACAATGCCCGTTGGTTATTGCGCCCTGACGCGTTTACGATAGTAGAGAAGGAGCCTGACGCGGCGATGCGAGCGCTGCATTCGTAAAACGACATGGAAATATTGTCGCTAGTAGCTATTAGTTCGTGAATTGAAGTAGTCGTCCTTAGCGTTCATGTCTAACCTATCCGATATTTTCTCGCCAGCGGTATCAGAAGAAAAATTTCATCCGCAGTTTAGCGCTCTCCTAAACTCTCCCTTCCACGGCGAAGCTAGGTTGTTAATAAATACTCTGTACCAGAGAATGGGCAAGCCAAGCAAAGCATTCATTCGCAAATTTCAGACAGATAATTTTCACTCACATCTATTTGAAATAGCCTGTTTTGCATACCTTGAAAGTGCGGGGCTAAAGCCATGTCGAGACTCCGATTCTCCAGATTTCCTCGCGTCACGTGATGGATTCAACCTCGCAATCGAGGCAACTACTGCCAATCCGCCGAAAAATCAGGCTGCCGATATTTCTTTAGTTCAGATGAAGGCGCTGTCGAAAGAAGAGCTTGTTCAAAAAGTGGAAGTCGAGTTTCCTCGAAGAATGTTTTCTATTCTCAAAAAGAAAATCAATCACCAATACGACCAACTTCCTCAGTGTGAAGGACGCCCTTTGGTGCTCATGGTTGCGCCATTTTTCGAACCGGGTTCTGTCTTTTACACAGATGAATCTCTTGTCGACTGTCTATATGGAATAGAAGATTCAACAACAGGTTTATTCTCTCTCCCAGAAGCGGAAGCAATCAGTGCTGTCTTGTACTGCAATGCCTTCACAGTTCCCCGCTTTTTTCGCTTAGCGATACCGCTCGATAACACCGCAAAAGTGAGTGCCATAAGAGAAGGAACGTATTGCGCCGTCGAATCTGATGGTGAACTTGTAGTGCGCGAGTATCAGTATCGTGTAGGGCATCACTCATCACCCGAGGAAACTTGGCATGAGGGGGTAACACTCTTCCTTAACCACAACGCTCGAATACCGATTTCAAAAGAAATCTTGCCTCATACCAGCAGCTTCTCCATTGAGGGTGGAGGACTTGTTCGAGAGGTACAAGGATTTCATCCGATGACCTCATTTATGTGGATATATCCGAATAAATAGGAATCAATGGGGCTGTATCGCATTAGATTTTTTGTTCACCGCGTCCACCAATCCTTCTGCTGTTGCTTGTCCATAAACGTCCACGCAAGGATGCGGCTCTTTTTCTGGCCTTGCGACATTTCGATGGTGCGGTTCTCGGTTGCCTTGGAGTATTTCAGCACGCGGTACACGTGCGGCAGGGTGGCTGATTTTGAAATCAGCGTGGTGAACCACAGGCAGTTGTTCTTGCCCGATTCGCTCTCTTCGATCATGCGCGTGACGAAGGCTTCTTCGCCGCCGTCGCAGCATAGCTCCATGCTTTGCCCGCCGAAATTCAGCACGGGATTTTTGTGTTTGTTGCTTTCTTTGTCGAGGTTTTTCCATTTGCGCTGCGAGCCGTGGCGAGCTTCGGCCAGCGAGGTGTGGAAGGGCGGGTTGCACAGGGTGAGGTCGAAATACTCGTCGGCGTAAGTCACGCCGGAAAAAATCTCATTGGGGTGAGTTTGCAGGCGCAGCTCGATGGCATCGCCCAACTGGCTTGCTTCCACAATGCGCTGCGCGTTTTGCAGCGCGGTTTTATCGACTTCCGTGCCGACAAACTGCCAGCCGTAAACGGCATGGCCGATGAGCGGATAGATGCAGTTCGCACCTGTGCCGATGTCGAGCACGCGCACCGATTTGCCGCGCGGAATCGAGCCGCCGTTGCTGGCGCCCAAGAGGTCGGCGAGGTAATGCAAATAGTCGGCGCGGCCGGGGATGGGCGGGCACAGGTATTGCGCGGGGATGTCCCAATCTTTGATGCGGTAGTCGTGCAGCAACAGCGCGCGGTTGAGCGCTTTCACCGCCGCCGGATCGGCGAAGTTGATGGTCTCGTTGCCATATTCATTTTTCGCTACAAACGCCGCCAGCTCTGGGCTGCTTGCGATGAGCTGTGCGAAGTTATAGCGGTCGCGGTGCTGGTTGCGCGGGTGCAGATTGATTTTTGTGGCGGCTTGGGGGGATGCTGTGGTCATGGTATTGGAGATATTCGAAAAGCCTTGGTTGGCAACGGATTGGCGCAGTTTATCTGCTTCTGCTGCGATTATCTCCCGCCTTCCCGCGTTGTGAAAATATTCTTATGGGCATTTCGGGATTTCGTTGCCGGCTTGAATTAAAATGCAGCGCTTCCGCTACCGATTGATTTACGCCCGCAAGGGACGAATTTTGATATGAACCTCATCATCCAAGCCTTACACGATATTCCCGCCGCCCACATTGATCGTCTCGCCGGCTTGTCGCTGGCCTCGCGCGTCGAACAGGTCGGCACTCATGTTTATCGTCTGCGCGGTGCCAAGCCGCACGACGGTGTGCCGATGTTTTGCTACGAGCATCAGCTCGATTACGGTTTTGTGCGTGCCGGACAACATCTGTCCGATTTCGGGCTGGTGGTGATGGACATGGATTCGACGCTGATCAGCATTGAGTGCATTGATGAGATCGCCGATATGCAGGGGCTGAAGCCGCAGGTGGCCGAGATCACCGAAGCGGCGATGCGCGGCGAGATCGACTTTGCCGAGAGCTTGCGCCGCCGCGTGGCGCTGTTGGAGGGGTTGGAGGAGGGGGCCTTGCAGAGGGTGTATAACGAGCGCCTGCGTTTTAATCCCGGCGCGGAGATTATGCTGGCGGAACTGAAGAAACACGGTATCAAGACGCTGCTGGTATCCGGCGGCTTCGTGTTTTTCACCGAACGTTTGAAGGCGCGTCTCGGCCTTGATTTTGCGCAGGCGAATACGCTGGAGATCGTGGACGGAAAACTGACCGGCAAGGTGCTGGGCAAGATTGTCGATGCGCAGGCCAAGGCCGATTGGCTGGTAAAAACGCGCGATGAATTGGAGCTGCAACCGTCGCAGGTCATTGCGATGGGCGACGGCGCAAACGATTTGAAGATGATGGCACAGGCCGGAGTCAGCATTGCTTATCACGCCAAGCCGGTGGTAAGAGTGCAGGCGAGTTATGCGCTGAACTTCGTCGGTCTGGATGGGCTGGTGAGATTGTTCGAGAATTAACCTCGCCATGTTGTAGGCGTCGGAATCAGCCGTTCTTGCATCCCACACTTTTACCTCCTCGCCCGCTGTGGGCGAGGAGGCTTATATACATACCGCTTTCTGAAATAGAGAGAATCAGGAGTGCCCACAATGACCCAAGAAATCAGTATCGAAGTGCTGTTGGAAAAATACGCGGAAGCGGACGAGAAGTCGGTGCAGGATGTGCGCCGCCGCGTGGCGCGCGGGCTGGCGCAGGCCGAGCAGCCGGAGCAGCGCGCCCAGTGGGAAGAGGCATTTTTTCTTGCGCAGGAAAACGGTTTTATTCCGGCGGGACGCATCAATTCCGCCGCCGGGTTGAAGATGCAGGCGACGCTGATTAACTGTTTCGTGCAGCCGGTGGGCGATGCGATTTCCGGCAGCAGCGACGGCAAGCCCGGCATCTACGACGCTTTGCAGCAGGCCGCAGAAACCATGCGGCGCGGCGGCGGGGTGGGCTACGACTTTTCTTCTATCCGCCCCGAGGGCGCTTACGTCAAAGGCACGCACTCGCGCGCCAGCGGCCCCATCTCCTACATGCGCGTGTTCGACCGTTCCTGTGAAACGGTGGAATCCGCCGGAGCGCGACGCGGTGCGCAGATGGGCGTGCTGCGCTGCGATCATCCCGACATCGAAAAATTTATCGGCGCCAAAGACCTGGGCGATCTGCGCAATTTCAACATCTCCGTCGGCGTGACCGATGCCCTGATGCAAGCGGTGGAGGCGGATGGCGAGTTCGAGCTGGTGCATGCGGCCGCACCCGCCGATGCGCTCAAAGAAGCGGGGGCGACTCAGCGTGCCGACGGCAAGTGGGTCTACCGCAAAGTGCGCGCCGCCGATCTGTGGAAGCAGATTATCGCCAGTACCTACGATCATGCCGAGCCGGGCGTGCTGTTTATCGACCTGATGAACAGCGACAACAATCTGTCGTATTGCGAAGTCATAGCGGCGACCAACCCCTGCGCCGAGCAACCGCTGCCGCCCTACGGCTGCTGCTGCCTCGGTTCCATCGATCTGACGCGCATGGTGAAGAACCCGTTCGCTAACCATGCCGGATTCGATTACGAGCCGTTCAAGCAACTGGTGCACACCGCCGTGCGCATGCTGGATAACGTGCTGGAGGTGAGCGCGTGGCCGCTGCCCGAGCAGCAGCAGGAAGCGCAGAGCAAACGCCGCATCGGGCTGGGTTTCACCGGGTTGGGCGATGCGCTGGTGATGCTGGGCAAGCGCTACGACACTGACGAGGCACGCGCTTTTGCCGCCGACCTCACGCGCATCATGCGCAACGAGGCGTATGCCGCTTCAGTGGAGCTGGCCATCGAGCGTGGCGCGTTCCCGTTGCTGGATGCGGAAAAATATCTGGCCGCGCCGCACTTCGCCGCGCGCCTGCCCGACGAACTGAAAAACAAAATCCGCCGGCACGGCATCCGCAACAGCCACCTGCTTTCCATCGCGCCCACCGGCACGATTTCGCTGGCTTTCGCCGACAATGCCTCCAACGGTATCGAGCCCGCGTTCTCGTGGTTTTACACGCGCAAGAAACGCATGGCGGACGGCACGAGCAAGGACTACCCAGTGGAAGACCACGCTTGGCGCGTGTTTAAGCAGCAGGGCGGCGATGTGAGCAAATTGCCATCCGCATTTGTCTCCGCGCTGGAAATCAGCGCCATCGACCATATGAAAATGGTCGCCGCCGTCGCGCCCTACATCGACACTTCGATCAGCAAAACCGTCAATGTGCCCGCCGACTATCCGTATGAGGATTTCAAAAACCTTTACACCGAAGCGTGGAAAGCGGGGTTGAAGGGCTTGGCAACTTATAGGCCGAACAGCGTGCTGGGTTCGGTGTTGTCCGTTACGCCCGAACCCAAGCCCGAACAACCGCAAGACTTCGTGTTCGATCAGGACCGGCGCATCGTGCTGGAAGCTGCCCCCACGCCCGCGCTGGCCTCGCTACGCTGGCCGGGACGCCCGTCGTTGCCCGCAGGCAGCGAGGGCTGGGTATCGCAGGTGGTGAAGCATCCGCTGGGCAGCTTTGTAGCGTTCGTGTCGCACACCTCAAACGAAAAAAATCATCCGTTCGAGGTGTGGGTGAACGGCTCGGAGCAGCCGCGCGGTCTGGGCGCGCTGGCGAAGTCGCTATCGATGGATATGCGCACGCGCGACCCGGTGTGGCTGCGCATGAAGCTGGAAATGCTGATGAAGACGGCAGGCGACGATGCTTTCGAGATGCCCATGCCGCCAAATGGCGAGATGACGCGTATGCCCAGCTTGGTGGCCGCCTTCGCGCATCTGCTGAAATACCGCATCGAACAACTGGGCGCGCTGGAAATCAGCGGGAGCGCAACCACGCCGATGATGGACGCGCTGTTCGCGAAGAAAGAGCCCAAGACCGGCACCGACGGCACCATGAGCTGGACGGTGGACATCGCCAACGCCGGCAGCGGCGACGATTTCGTGCTGGGGCTGAAAGAGTTGGTGCTGCCGGACGGCCAGCGCCGTCCCTACTCGATGTGGCTCTCCGGCGTGTATCCGCGCGCCTTGGATGGGCTGTGCAAAGTGCTCAGCTTGGACATGCGTGTGATCGACCCGGCGTGGATCGGCATGAAGCTGCGCAAGCTGATTAACTTCGGCGAGCCGCTGGGCGATTTCATGGCGCGCGTGCCGGGCGGAGCCAAGATGGAAAGTTATCCTTCGACCGTCTCCTATGTCGCCAAGCTCATCATCCATCGCTACGCCATGCTCGGCATTCTCGACGAACACGGCTACCCGGTGCAGCAAA
>JBBIJL010000055.1:0-12102 GCA_037446005.1 Gallionellaceae bacterium
GTCGGGGCGGGTTCGCCGCGCAGGGTTTGGGTGATTTCCAGATTGCGTCTTGTGGCGGCATCCATGCGCACGTACTGGTCGGCGCTGTAAACCTGCAAGGCGCGGATGTGGCTGATGGCCTGACCTTGGGTGAGCTTGGCGTAGCCCAGCAGTGCGCCCGCCGCTTCCAGCCCCACGCCGAAATCGTCGCAACCGAATCCGGCGAGGTCGAGGGTGGCGAATTGCTGGCACAGTGCGCGGCGCGCGGTGTCGAGCTCGAAATGCCAGTCGGGTAAAGTCTTGAAAGCCGCATGAATACTGGTCTTCACGGCGGCGTTTTCGGCGTGGAGAATTTCCGAGGGTTGCAGGCGTTCGAGTTCGGCGGGCAAGTTGTCGGTGGCGGTTTCGCACACGAAAAACTGGCCGGAGGCGAGGTTGAGCCAGGCCAAGCCGAGCTTGCCGCCGCGCTGTTGCAGCGCCAGCAGCAGGTTGTCGCGCTTCTCTTCCAGCAGGGCGGAATCGGTGACGGTGCCGGGGGTGACGACGCGCACGACTTTGCGTTCGACCGGGCCTTTGCTGGTGGCGGGGTCGCCGATCTGTTCGCAGATCGCGACCGATTCGCCCATCTTCACCAGCCGCGCCAGATACTGTTCCGCCGCGTGATACGGCACGCCCGCCATCTTGATCGGCTGCCCGTTGGAAGCCCCGCGCTGGGTGAGGGTGATGTCGAGCAGCTTGGCGACGCGCACCGCATCGTCATGGAACAGTTCGTAGAAATCGCCCATGCGGTAGAACAGCAGCTTGTCGGCGTGTTCGGCTTTGATGCGCAGGTACTGCAGCATCATCGGCGTGTGCGGTGATTTTTCCGGTGCATTCATGCGGTGGGGCTCAGCTGATTTTGACCACGATGTCGTGCAGCGTGTTGGCGCATTGCGCCATGTGGTGGGCGGCGTTGGTCAGGTGGCGGTAGATTTCGCGGCGTTTGAACATGCTGACGTAGTCGTTGCCCTCGAACAGCGTGGACAGGGCGATGCGGTATTGTTTTTCGGCATGGCGTTCGGCCTTGCGCGCGGCATCGGCATCGTGCGCCGCTGTGGCCGGGGCGCGACCCAGCTTGTCGAAGCCGATGGCCAGCGCATGCACGCCTTCCTGGATGTTGTGGGAGATGTCGAGCATGAAGCTGTCGGGGTTGACGTCGAGCACGTCCATCTCGTGCACGGTGGTTTTGCAATACATCACGATGTCGTCCAGTGCCATGATGGCGCGGTAGATGTCTTCGCGGTCAATGGGGGTGGAGAAGGCGTCGTTGAGTTCGTGCAGGTTGCGCACCTTGATGAGGTCGGCCTCATGCACATCTTCCTTGAGCGCATCGGCAACTTCCGGGCCGCCGTTCTCCATATATTCGACCAGCAGGTTGACGGTGTGCTCGACCTTGAGGGTTTGCTCGGTGAGCAGGGAGAAAAAATCGGGCACTTTGGGGAAGACCCTGTCCAGGATCATCGCAAGCATGGTTTTGGAGGCTTCGGTCATGGTGTTTTCTCAGATGAATGCGCGGACAACAAGATAGCAGCTTATCGACATCAAGGCTGCGCCGGGGATGGTAATAAGCCAGGTGGTGACGATCTCGCGCGCCTTGCCCCAGCGCACGGCTTTGGGGCGCTCGGAAGAGCCGATGCCCATGATCGACGAGGCGACCACATGCGTGGTGGAAACGGGGGCGCCGAATACCGACGAGCTCAGGATTACGGCGGCGGAGGTCATCTGCGAATCGAGCGCGTGCAACGGGCGGATTTTATAAATGGCGAAGCCCAGCGTGCGCACGATTTGCCAGCCGCCGGAGAGGATGCCCAGCGTGATGGCGAACGAGCAAGCCAGCATCACCCAGAACGGCACTTCGAAAGTGGGGATGAAGCCGCCGAGCAGCAGCACCAGGGTGAGCATGCCCATGCTCTTTTGCGCGTCGTTGGCGCCGTGCGAGAAGGCCAGCCCGGCCGAGGTGACGAATTGCAGGTGGCGCAGGTCGCGGTTAATCGAAGGATGCGCGCCGCGCAGCAACAGCAGCATGATCTTGTGCAGCGCGAAGCCGACCCAGAAGCCGATGAGGGGCGACAGAATCAGTGCGGCAATCACTTTGGTAACGCCGGTCAGATGGCCGTGCATCAATTCGCCGAATCCCCACGCGACATGGTTGGCTCCGGCGGCAACCACCACCACGCCGACCAGTCCGCCGACCAGCGCATGCGAGGATGAGGAGGGGATGCCGCGCCACCAGGTCAGCAGGTTCCACGCAATCGCGCCGACGAGCCCGCACAGTACGATGATGAGCGACATGACGTGGTCGATGTCGTCCAGCGTGACGAATTTGCCGATGGTATTGGCGACCGCTGTGCCACCCAGCAGCGGGCCCAGAAACTCGAAGAAAGCGACCAGCAGCACGGCCTGCATCGGCGTCATCGCGCGCGAGGCGATGACCGTGGCGATGATGTTGGCTGCATCGTGGAAGCCGTTGGTGTACTCGAAGATGAGTACGATAACGATGGTCGCGATGGCGAGGACGAGCAGAGAGTCCATTTTAGCTGCGGTCTGCTATTTGGCCTTTCAGCTCGGGGGTGAGGTGCGGCGCGATGACTTGCAGCAGTTGCGCGAAAATCTTGGGATTGCCCGCGCAGATGTGGCCGCTGTTGAGGTAGCCTTCGTTGCCTTGCAGGTCGCTGACCATGCCGCCCGCTTCGGTGATGAGCAGGCATCCGGCGGCGATGTCCCAGGGCTTCAGGCCGGTTTCAAAGAAGGCGTCGTAACGGCCAGCCGCTGTCCACGCCAGATCGAGCGCGGCGGAACCGGGGCGGCGCAGACCGGCGGTTTTTTGAATCACGTCGCGCAGGATGTTCAGGTAGGCGTCGAGATGATCCATTTTGGAATAGGGGAAGCCGGTGCCGATCAGGCTGTCGGCGAGTTGGTCGCGCTTGCTGACGCGGATGCGCTTGTCGTTGAGGAAGGCGCCGCGCCCGCGCGTGGCGGTGAACAGGTCGTTCTTGGTCGGGTCGTAAATCACGGCCTGGGTCAGCACGCCGTTGTGTTGCAGGGCGATGGAGACCGAGTACTGCGGTACGCCGTGCAGGAAGTTGGTGGTGCCGTCGAGCGGGTCGATGATCCAGACATACTCGGAGTTACCTTGGGCTCCGCTCTCTTCTGCTAAAATCTCGTGATTCGGATAAACATCCAGAATGGTTTGGATGATGGTTTGTTCGGCGGCGCGATCCACTTCGCTGACGTAATCGGCGTTGGATTTTTTGGTGACCGTGAGGTGGTCGATGTTGTCGGAAGCCCGGTGAATGAGATTTCCGGCGCGACGCGCGGCCTTCACCGCAATGTTGAGCATGGGATGCATGAGAGCGAAACCTTTTTAATGAACGAAGAAACGGTGCGCATTTTAACACTTTAAGGAGTAGTCGCTAGACGTTAGTCGTTAGGCGCTAGTTAAACCCTTAAAACCAAGCCAGCGCCTCAACTAACGACTAAAAACTAATGCTAAACAACGTCAGAGTCATCCTCAGCCATACCAGCCACCCCGGCAACATCGGAGCGGCGGCGCGCGCCATGAAGACGATGGGGCTGTCGCGGCTGTATCTGATTAACCCGCGCTTCTTTCCCGATGCGCAGGCATCAGCGATGGCGGCGGGGGCGGACGATATTCTGGTCAATGCGACCGTGTGCTCCACGCTGGACGAAGCCTTGCAGGGCGTGGTGTTCGTAGCGGGCATGTCGGCGCGGGTGCGCGACATTTCGCAGGAAGTGCTGGCGCCGCGCGAGGCCATGCCGCTGGTGATGCGGCAGGCGCAGCAGCCGGTGGCGCTGCTGTTCGGCACGGAAATGTCCGGGCTGACCAATGATGAGTTGGCGCGTTGCCAGTTGATGGTGCGCATTCCGGTGAATCCCGAGTTTTCTTCGCTCAATCTGGCGGCGGCGGTGCAGCTGGTGAGCTACGAGTTGCGGCTGGCGGCGGGGCAGGGCGATTGCGGTGCGCCGGAAGTGACGCCGGCCTCGGCGGAGCATGTGGAGGGGTTCTTCCGGCAGTTGGAAGAAACGCTGGTCGAGATCGAGTTCCTCAACGGCAAGCATCCCACCAAGCTGATGCACAAGCTGCGCCGCCTGTATGCGCGGGCACGGCTGGAGCCGGAAGAGGTCAATATTTTGCGTGGTATTCTGACGTTGTCGACGCAGTACCACGGCCAATTGAAGCGAGATGTGAAAAATGTTCAAAGCGATTAGAGAAGACATCAGCAGCGTATTCGCGCGCGACCCCGCGGCGCGCAGCACCCTCGAAGTGCTGACCTGCTATCCCGGCGTGCACGCGCGCATCCTGCACCGCATGTCGCACGGCTTATGGAAGTGGCGGCTGTATTGGCTGGCGCGCCTGCTGTCGCATATCGCGCGCTTTTTGACCGGCATCGAAATCCATCCGGGGGCGACCATCGGGCGGCGCTTCTTTATCGACCACGGCATGGGCGTGGTGATCGGCGAGACGGCGGAGATCGGCGACGATGTGACGCTGTATCACGGTGTGACGCTGGGCGGCACGTCGTGGAAAGAAGGCAAGCGCCATCCCACGCTGGGCAATGGCGTGGTGGTGGGCGCGGGCGCAAAAATTTTGGGGCCGATCCATATCGGCGACGGCGCGAAAATCGGCTCGAACGCGGTGGTGGTGAAAGAAGTTCCGGCGGGCGCGACGGCGGCGGGCATTCCGGCGCGCATACTGGACGAGGTGAAAAAATCCGGCGGCTTCAATGCCTACGGGCTGGGCAACGATCAGAACGATCCGGTGTCCAAGGCTTTACACGGCCTGATCGGGCATAGTGTCACCGTAGATCAGCGTATCGAATTGATTTTGCAGCGTTTGGAGAAGATGGGCGTGGGGGTGGACGAGGAGCGCGCCACCGCCGACAAGTTCGATCCAAACTATTTAAATAAGATTGTTGATTAAAAGAATCGGGTATTCTATTATTCCTCTAGGGACGGGGGGATGCGCAGGCATTCCGTATATAAAAAAATATTACGTGCGGGGGAAATATGCGTTTAACGACTAAAGGACGGTTCGCTGTAACGGCGATGGTTGATCTGGCGACACGCGGCGGGCGCGGGCCTGTCACGCTGGCGGGCATCAGCGAACGGCAGAAGATTTCGTTGTCTTATCTGGAGCAGTTGTTCGGCAAGCTGCGCAAGAACAACGTGGTGGCCAGTGTGCGCGGCCCCGGCGGCGGCTATTGTCTGGCACGTCCGGCCAGCAAAATTTCCATTGTGGACATCATTATCGCGGTGGATGAGCCTTTGGATGCGACCAACTGCGGCGCGCAGGGCAATTGCTGCGACGGCAAGCCTTGTTTGACGCATGATTTGTGGTTCGGATTGAACGAGAAGATTCATGAATACCTCGCCGGAGTGAATTTGCAGCAACTGGTGGATGGGCAAGCCAAGAATAATTCCGATGCCGCGCCGGTCACGATGACTAAAAGCACGGGCAAATCCGCTCACGTGCCGGCCTAACAAGTAGAGGTTTCACATGGCTCTGCATTTCCAATTTATCTGGACTACTCGGCGACCACGCCGGTCGATCCGCGCGTGGCGGCGGAGATGATTCCGTATCTGACCGAGAAGTTCGGCAACCCGGCTTCGCGTTCGCATCCCTTCGGCTGGACGGCGGACGAGGCGGTGGAGCGTGCGCGCGAACAAGTTGCCGCCTTGGTGAATGCCGACCCGAAAGAGATCGTGTGGACATCCGGTGCGACCGAGTCGAACAACCTCGCATTGAAAGGCGCGGCGCATTTTTATGCCGACAAGGGCAAGCACATTGTCACGGTGCAGACCGAGCACAAAGCCATTCTGGATACGGTGCGCGAATTGGAGCGGCAGGGTTTTGCGGCGACGTACCTCGCGCCCGAAGCGAACGGTTTGCTCGACTTGGAAAAACTCAAAGCCGCTTTGCGCCCCGACACCATCATCGTTTCGGTGATGCTGGTAAACAACGAAATCGGCGTGATTCAGGACATCGCGGCCATCGGCGAAATTTGCCGCGAGCGCGGTATTTTGTTCCATGTGGATGCGGCGCAGGCGACGGGCAAGGTCGCGATTGATTTGCAGAAATTGAAAGTCGACCTGATGTCGTTCTCCGCGCACAAGACCTACGGCCCCAAGGGCATCGGCGCGTTGTACGTGCGGCGCAAACCGCGCGTGCGGCTGGAAGCGCAGATGCACGGCGGCGGCCACGAGCGCGGCTTCCGCTCCGGCACATTGGCGACGCACCAGATCGTCGGCATGGGTGAAGCGTTCCGTATCGCGAAGGAAGAAATGGCCACCGAGAACGAACGCATCCGCGCCCTGCGCGACCGTTTGTGGGCGGGGCTGTCGGATATGGAAGAGGTGTACCTCAACGGCGATCTGGAACATCGCGTGCCGCACAACCTGAACGTGAGCTTCAACTTCGTCGAAGGCGAATCGCTCATCATGGCGGTGAAGGACATCGCGGTATCCAGCGGCTCGGCCTGCACCTCGGCGAGTCTGGAGCCGTCTTACGTGCTGCGCGCGCTGGGGCGCAACGACGAATTGGCGCACAGCTCGATCCGCTTCACCATCGGGCGTTTCACGACACAAGAAGAAGTGGACTACGCCGTGAAGTTGCTGCACGACAAAATAGGCAAACTGCGCGAACTCTCGCCCTTGTGGGAGATGTTCAAGGACGGTGTGGATCTGAATGCCGTACAGTGGGCGGCACACTAGAGAACCGCCCTTTGCTCGTCTGGCGGCGTTGTCGGCCAGCTTGTTTACCTAAAGTAAACGGCGCTGACCTCCGCCTTGCCAGGCAAGCAAATCATCGGTTCTCCGTATAGAAAGCGAGAGTACAAAAAATGGCTTACAGCGAAAAAGTTTTGGATCACTACGAGCATCCGCGCAACGTCGGTTCGTTGAATAAAGACGATGCCTTCGTCGGCACGGGTATGGTCGGTGCGCCTGCCTGCGGCGATGTGATGAAGTTGCAGATCAAGGTCGGCAAGGACGGTATCATCGAAGACGCGAAATTCAAGACCTACGGTTGCGGTTCGGCGATCGCCTCCAGTTCTTTGGTTACCGAGTGGGTCAAAGGCAAGACGGTGGATCAGGCGCTGGCGATCAAGAACACACAGATCGCGGAAGAGCTGGCCTTGCCGCCGGTGAAAATCCACTGTTCGATCTTGGCGGAAGATGCCATCAAGGCGGCAGTGGCGGATTACAAAGCCAAGCACGGCGCGACGGTGGAAACCGCCGCGTGCAACGGCAACAAATAGTCGGAGAAGATGATGGCGGTGACCCTCACAGAGAATGCAGCGAAACATGTGCAGAATTTTTTGACGAAGCGCGGCAAAGGCGTGGGGCTGCGCCTCGGTGTGCGCACCAGCGGCTGCTCCGGCATGGCCTACAAGCTCGAATTCGCCGATGCGGCGGATGCCGATGATCTGCAATTTGTCAGCAACGGCGTCACCGTGCTGGTGGATCAGCAAAGTCTGCCCTACCTCGACGGTATGGAGTTGGACTACACGCGCGAAGGATTGAACGAAGGTTTCAAGTTCAACAACCCTAACGTCAAAGACCAGTGCGGCTGCGGGGAAAGTTTTAAAGTCTGATGGACATCCTCGCGTCGGATTTCCAGCAGGACTTCTTCCGCCTCTTTGATCTCCCCTTGCGTTTCCAACTCGATACCACGCTGCTGGAGCAGCGCTATCGCGCGCTGCAAGCGCAATTTCACCCCGATAAATTCGCCCATCTTTCCGAGTCCGAACAGCGCCAGTCCATGCAATGGTCCACGCGCATCAACGAGGGTTATCAGACCCTGCGCAACCCGCTGAACCGTGCGCGCTACCTGTTGGCGCTGCACGGCGTGGATACGCAGGAGGAGAGCAACACCTCGATGCCGACGGATTTCCTGATGCAGCAGATGGAATGGCGCGAGGCGCTGGCAGAGGGCAGGCAGGCGCAGGACATTACCGTGCTGGGGGAGATGGAGCAGCGCATGCAGCACATGCGGCGTGCTTTGGAGCAGGAACTCGCGCGCGACCTCGACGACGCGCACGATTACGCGGCCGCTTCCGGTATAGTGCGCAAGCTCAAATTCCTTGAAAAATTGGGGGAGGAAATCTCTTCCGCCTTTGATGAGATAGATTCGTAAATGGCACTGTTGCAAATCGCAGAACCCGGCCTCAGCGCCGCACCGCACCAGCATCGGCTGGCTGTCGGCATAGACCTCGGCACCACCAATTCCCTCGTGGCGACAGTACGCAACGGCATCAGCACCGTGCTCAACGACATTCAGGGCGGCGCGCTGTTGCCGTCGGTGGTGCGTTACGCGGCGGACGGCAGCGTGCAGGTCGGCCATGAGGCGCAGGCGGTGCAGAGCGACGATCCGCATAACACCATCGTTTCGGTGAAACGTTTCATGGGGCGCGGTTTGAAAGACGTGGGCGAGGTCGGCAATCTGCCGTACCGCTTTGTCGATGCCGCTTCAACAGGCTCAGGACAGGCTCCGGGCATGCTGCAACTGCGCACGATTGCCGGGACGAAAAGTCCGGTCGAAGTCTCCGCCGAAATACTCAAGGTGCTGCGCGAGCGCGCCGAGCTTTCGTTGGGCGGCGAGTTGGTCGGTGCGGTCATCACCGTGCCTGCCTATTTCGACGACGCGCAACGTCAGGCTACCAAGGACGCGGCCAGATTGGCGGGACTCAACGTCCTGAGGCTCCTCAACGAACCCACCGCCGCCGCCATCGCCTACGGATTGGATAATGCTTCCGAAGGCGTGTATGCGGTGTACGACCTCGGCGGCGGCACCTTCGACATTTCCATCCTGCGTCTGTCGCGGGGCGTGTTCGAAGTGCTGGCGACCAACGGCGATTCGGCGCTGGGCGGCGACGATTTCGATCAGCGCATCTATTGCTGGCTGCTGGAAGTGTGCGGGGTGTCTTTGTTGGGCGCGCACGACACGCGGCTGCTGCTTTCCCATGCGCGCATGGCCAAAGAGCAGCTTACCGATCACGTGCAGACGCAGATCACCGCAGTGTTGAGCAGCGGCGAACTGGTGGATGTGACACTCACGCGCGAAGCGTTCTACGCGATGACGCAGAATCTGGTGCAGCGCACTTTGCAGGCCACGCGCCGTGCGTTGCGCGATGCCAAGCTCACGGTGGACGACATCAAAGGGGTGGTGATGGTCGGCGGCTCCACGCGCATGCCGCAGGTGCAGTCTGCGGTGGGCGAACTGTTCAAACAGACGCCGCTGAATAATCTCGACCCGGACAAGGTGGTGGCGCTCGGTGCGGCGATCCAAGCCAATGTGCTGGCAGGCAATCGCAGCGCCGACGATTGGCTGTTGCTCGACGTGATCCCGCTCAGTCTCGGCCTCGAGACCATGGGCGGTCTGGTGGAGAAAGTCATCCCGCGCAACAGCACGATACCGAGCGCGCGCGCGCAGGAATTCACCACCTACAAAGACGGGCAGACCGCGATGAGCATCCATGTGGTGCAGGGCGAGCGCGAGCTGGTGAGCGATTGCCGTTCGCTGGCGCAATTCGAATTGCGCGGTATCCCGGCGATGGTGGCAGGCTCGGCGCGTATCCGCGTCACCTTCCAGGTGGATGCGGACGGTCTGCTCAGCGTCTCCGCGCGCGAGATGGCGAGCGGCACGGAAGCGAGCATCGTGGTCAAACCGTCCTACGGTCTGAGCGACGAAGACATCACGCGCATGCTGAAAGACTCCACCCAGCATGCGCGCGACGACATGCTGGCTCGCGCGTTGCGCGAACAGCAGACCGAGGCGGCGCAATTGCTGGAGGCGGTGGGCAATGCTCTGCAACAGGATGGCGATGCGTTGCTGGATGCAGCAGCGCAGGCGCGTATTCGCAGCAGCATGGATGCTTTGCAGTCGGTGATCGCGGGCAGCGATCATCAGGCGATCAAACGCGCGCTCGAAGCTTTGAATCTCGCCTCCACCGAGTTCGCACAGCGCCGCATGGATAAAAGCGTGAAGAGTGCGCTGGCGGGACACAAACTTTCGGAGTTGGAATGACACAGATTATCGTCTTGCCGCATGAAGAACTTTGCCCCAATGGCGCGCTGTTCGAGGCCGAACCCGGCACTTCCATTTGCGATGCGCTGTTGCAGCACGACATCGAAATCGAGCACGCCTGCGAGAAATCCTGCGCCTGCACTACCTGTCACGTCATCGTGCGCGAGGGGTTCAATAGTCTGGAAGAAGCCACGGAACTTGAAGAGGATATGCTGGACAAAGCATGGGGCTTGGAAGGTAACTCGCGCTTGAGCTGTCAGGCGGTAGTGGGTAGCACGGCTCTTGTGATCGAGATCCCGAAATACACCATTAACATGGCGAAGGAGGGGGGCAAAAAATGAAATGGACAGACGTACGCGACATTGCCATTGCGCTGTCGGAAAAACATGCCGACATCGACCCGAAGACCATCCGCTTCGTCGATCTGCACAACTTGATCGTTGATCTGGACGGCTTCGACGACGACCACCATCGCGGCGGCGAAAAGGTATTGGAAGCGATACAGGCGGCATGGATCGACGAAGCTGAATAACTCTCTGTGTAGGAGCGAGCCCTGCCGGCGAATGGGCAGGGCATGCTCCTACAGGTCAGACGTTGCCGAATAAATATTTGTTTTGGGGGCTTAATGAATAAATTACTGGCGCTATGGCGCACCACATCACCCCGCTGGCTATATCTCGCAGGTGCCATCGTCGTTGCCGTGATGTTCGCCGCAGCGCTCTATCTGCAATACGCCCTGCGTCAGGAACCCTGCCCGCTGTGCATGATCCAGCGCGTGATCTTCATCGCCATCGGCATCAGCTTCTTCATCGCCGCACTGCACAACCCCAAGCGCATCGCCGCCCGTGCGTATAGCGGAGTCATCGCATTACTGGCGTTGAGCGGAGTGGCGGTGGCGAGTCGACATATCTGGATACAGCATCTGCCCAAAGACCAAGTACCCGCCTGCGGCCCCGGTCTGGAGTTCATGCTGAAAAACTTTCCCATGGCCGATGTGTGGCAAGAGTTGATGCACGGCTCCGGCGAATGTGCCGAAAAGGGCTGGACGTTCCTTACGCTCGGCATTCCCGAATGGTCGCTGCTGGCGTATGTGGTGCTCGGTGTTTGGGCTCTGCTGGTGGTATTGCGCAGGGCGAATTGATTTGCACCAACTCGCCCTGTAAATCGGAAACAATCAATCTTCGTAACGCTTCATCGCCATGCGGCGAATCAGGTTGTCCTTCAAAATGAACTGGTGGTACAGCGCGGCGGCAACGTGCAGCGCGATGGTCAGCATGATGATGGCAACGATGGCGGCATGCACTTCGTGAATCGCGAACTTCTCCAGATCGGGAAACTTGCTCACGTCATGCGCTTTGAGTGCTTCCACCAGTCCGGTGCTGTTGATCATGATCATGCCGCTCACGGGCAGTGCGATCAGCAATACATATAACAAATGATGGATGCCGACAGATACCTTATTGGCAATAGCGCTACCGCCTTCGAGTGGCGCCGGTTTGCCATCCTTGCGCAGGAAGTAGGTGCGGATCAGCGTGAGGATCAGCACGAGGTCGCCCAGGATGAAATGGTAGGGATAAAGCGCCATCTTGGCGGCGGCAGTTTCGGTCTCGTCGAGTTCATGGCCGAGATAAAAAGCGGCGATGAACAGGGCCAGGGTGAGCCAGTGGATGGCGGCGATGCGTTTGCTGTATTGCTTCATGCGAGTTCCTTTTGGGTTGGTTTGGCCGGTGCGCATTGTAGCGCAAGAAGTCGGTGCGCCAGGCTATGGCCGGCAATCCGCGCCAACCCTGTTCAAGAATTATTGGGGTGGATGCAATAACTGCCACACTTCCACGTTGAGTGCGGTGGCGATTTTTTCGATGTTGCCGAGCGATATGTTCCAGACGCATCGTTCTATTGCGGAAATATAGGTGCGGTCGAGTTCGCATTGAAAAGCCAGCTCTTCTTGCGAGACCCCTTGCTCGATACGGAGACGACGGATGTTCTGGGCAAGGATTTCCCGCAATGGGTTTTTTCCTGCCGTTTGTCCGTGCTGAATA
>JBBIJL010000056.1:0-12019 GCA_037446005.1 Gallionellaceae bacterium
TGGTTCAATTAACCGCTCCCGCGACCGACAACAGTTATGTCTGACGACCATAGCAAGTTGGCCCCACTCCTTCCCATCTCGAACAGGACAGTGAAACGACTTCGCGCCAATGATAGTGTGCATCCGCATGTGAAAGTAGGTCATCGTCAGACTCCTTACAAGTGAAAAACCCCGCCAGAAATGGCGGGGTTTTTTATTGCCTTGAAATTTCATCAATCAAGCCGTTAAGTCGATAGCCCCGCTAATCGTCAACGATGCGCGCACACAGAACAGGAGCTGTCGCGGTTTAGTTTGATGATGCGCGGCTCCATGCTAAGTGCGTCCAGCAACATCATTTTGCCGCGTAAGGTGGAGTCAATTTCAAGCAATAGTTTTAGTGCTTCGCAGGCTTGCAAGCTACCAATGATGCCGACCAATGGTGCCAATACGCCCATCGTCGAGCAGCGAATTTCTTCGCTTTCTGTTTCCTGCGGATAGAGGCAGTTATAACAGGGGCTGTCGGCTCGTCGGGAATCGAATACGCAGATTTGTCCCGAAAACTGGATGGCGGCGCCGGAGACGAGCGGTTTGCGCAGTTGTACGCAAGCGCGATTCAGGGCGTAGCGGGTGTCGAAATTGTCGCTGCAATCGAGTACCACATCGGCACTTGCAACCAGTTCCAGTAACCGTTCATCTGCGACGCGCTCGTGCAGTGCAATCACATGGACATCGGGATTTATTTCCGCCAGAGCGCGTCGTGCGGAAGCCACTTTGCTGTCACCGATGCTGCCGGTGCGGTGGACTATTTGGCGCTGCAGGTTGGTTAGATCGACGCTGTCGTTATCGCACAGGGTAATCGTGCCGACTCCGCTGGCGGCCAGATACAGTGAGGCCGGGGAACCCAGCCCGCCCGCACCGATGATGAGTGCATGTGCCGCGTTAATTTTTTGCTGGCCTTCGATGCCGATTTCCGGCAGCAGGATGTGGCGGCTGTAGCGCAGTAGTTGCTGGTCGTCCATGCGCCGGATTATTTGTATTCGCGCAGATCTTTGGGGGTGTCGTCACGATTGCCGTGAGGGTGTTGCTCGTACACTTGCGCAAACACTTCGGACTCGTTTTTCTTGGTTGGGTGCTCGGGAGTGCTCAAGTTGTGGTACTGCACATCTTCGCAGTAATGAACCACCTGCTTATGCACTTTGTCGAGCAGGCTCTCCTTGAATTGGAATCCTTCCTTGACGAGTGCGTTCTCCAGACCTTCGTGGGTATAGTGTTCCAAGCTGTAATGGATAATCAGACTGTTGGCTTGACTGCTTCTTTCAACCTTCAAATTCTCCATGCCGCTTAGCAGCAGATACGCCTGCTCTGCCTGGCAGGACGGCTCGTCGGAAAAAACCAACTCGCGCGTTTTTTGCAGTTCGAATGGATTCATGGCTCACTTCCCGTGCAAGATATTCATGCCTTTCAGTAAATTCAACGCCTGATTCAGCTGGTAATCATTCTTGGCGCCGAACTCGGAAATTTCCGGTTTGGCAGCATCGCTGTCTTTGGATTTGGGTTGCGCTTTGGGCGCGGGCTTCACACTAGCCTCATCCGCTTTGTCGTCGCTTTGGCGATCATTGGTCAGGTGGCGATCAAGATCCGCTTCGCGCAAACGGAAGGCGTTGTCCAAAGAAGCTGTGGCGGGATCTTCCACGAGAATGTCGGGCACGATACCCTTGGCCTGAATCGAGCGTCCCCCCGGCGTGTAATAGCGTGCCGTGGTGAGTTTGATCGCGGTGTTGTTGCCCAGCGGCAGGATCGTTTGTACCGAGCCTTTCCCGAACGATTGCGTCCCCATGATGACGGCCCGTTTGTGATCCTGCAATGCGCCGGCCACAATCTCGGAAGCGGAGGCCGAGCCGCCATTCACCAATACCACCATAGGCAGATTCTTGTAGACCGCCGACAGGTTTTTCAAATAGTCGCTGGTGCCGTTGCCGCGCAAATAATTTTCCGGGCTGGACGTGAGGCGCATCTTGGCATCTTCGGTGCGGCCTTCGGTATAGACTACCAACGCATCTTTCGGCAGGAAGGCTGCGGACACGGCGACTGCGGCAGTGAGCAGGCCGCCCGGGTCGTTGCGCAGGTCGAGCACGATACCCTTGAGGTTGCCGTCGCTCTGTTTGAGCAGGGTGTCGAGCGCTGTGGCCAAGCCTTCGCCGGTATGTTCCTGGAATTGGGTAATGCGCACAAAGGCATATCCCGGCTCGACCAGCTTGGATTTAACGCTTTGCACTTTGATAACGGCGCGCACCACGCTGATGGTGAGCGGCTTGGATTCACCCTTGCGCACAATCGTGAGCACGATCTTGCTGCCGGGTTTACCGCGCATGCGCTTGACTGCGTCGTTCAGGGAAAGCCCCTTAACCAGCGTGTCGTCGAGTTTGATGATGAGGTCGCCGCTCTTGATGCCGGCGATGAATGCGGGAGTGTCTTCGATAGGGGAGATGACTTTGACTAGGCCTTCTTCCATGCCGACTTCGATACCGAGACCGCCGAACTCTCCCTGCGTGCCGACCTGTAATTCCTTGAAGCCTTCCGCGTCCAAATAGGCGGAGTGCGGGTCAAGGCCGCTCAACATGCCGTTGATGGCTTCGGTGATGAGTTTTTTGTCGCTCACAGGCTCCACGTAGTCGCTCTTGATGCGGCCGAAGACTTCGGAGAAAGCGCGCAACTCTTCCACCGGCAGCGGCGTTAGCGTGTCCTTTTCGGCGACAGCGGAGAAGTGCAGGCTGACGAGGATGCCCGCGATGAGGCCGACAGCGACCAATCCGAACTTTTCGATACGACTACGCATGTGAGACCTTTCGTAAATTATGCTGTTGCGCTTAACGGGCGACCCACTTCATGGGATCGAGCGGGTTTCCCTCGTGGCGCAGTTCAAAGTATAAACCGGATTCCTCATTGCCGCCGCTGTTGCCGACAGCGGCAATACTGTCGCCGCCGCGCAAGGTGTCGCCGACCTGCTTGAGCAGGGATTCATTGTTGCCGTACAGGCTCATATAGCCGTTGCCGTGGTCGACAATGAGCAAGTTGCCGAAGCCGCGCAGCCAGTCGGCAAACACGACGCGCCCGGCCGCCACGGCTTTGACGGACTGGCTGGCTGACGCACGCAAAAACAGCCCCTTCCATAACACCGTGCTATCGGGGCGGGGCGTGCCGAATTTATTGGTGATGTCGCCCTTGACGGGGAGTGCGAGCTTGCCTTTGAGTGCGGCAAACGGCTTGCCGTCGAACGTGCTGTCGGGCAGGTTATCGTTGCGCGCCGGATTTCTGCCTTTGGGCTGTGCGAGCATTTTGGCGAGTTTATCGACTAGTTGCGACAGGCGATTTTCGTCGTGCTGCAAGCGCCCCATCTCGCGGCGCTGCTGTTTGAGCTGTTTGGCGAATTTATCCAGCGTTTGTTGGCGCGCACGTTTTTCTTTTTCCAGATTTTTCCGCTGCGAACGCTCCTCGTCTTGCAATGCGGCGATTTCCTGACTTTTTTCGCGCGCCTGGGCGGTTACCGACTGGAGCTGGAGCAGGTTGGCGCGCAGCGTTTTCAACCAGGCTGCGCGGCTGCGCGCGATGTAGTCGTAATACTGCAATTCGCGCGCGACCTGATTGGGGTCGTGGTTGTTGAGCAGCAACTTGAGATACTCCTGCTTGCCGCCGAGATATTGCTGGTAGAGCAGTTTGCTGAGCAATGCCTGTTCGTCCTGCATGTTATTTTCCAGCTGTCTGGATTGCTTTTGCAGCTGCGCCAACGAATTGCTCGCCGCGCTTTGCTGTTGTGCCAGTTCGTTGAGTTTGCGGTTGCTGGTGCTGATGGTGCGCTCGGATGCGCGCAACGCATCTGCGGCCTCCGACTTCGATTCGCTGGTCTTTTCGAAATCCTGTTGCAGCGCGCTGATGCGTTTGCGCAGATTTTCCAGCTCCTCCTGTTGCGAGGCGTAAACCTCGCTGCCCGCGAGCAGGCAAACAGAAGCGAGCAGAATGCGAACGAATCCGCTCACAAAATCTCGATGAGCGATTTGCCCGTCATTTCTTGCGGCTGCGGCACGCCCATCATCGCCAGCAGAGTCGGGGCAACATCCTGCAAAGCTCCGCTAGCGGCGATGCGCGCCTTGCGCCCGATGTACAGGAAAGGCACAAGATTGAGGGTGTGCGCCGTGTGCGCCTGATTGGTGGAGCGGTCGATCATTTGCTCGGCGTTGCCGTGGTCGGCGGTGATGAGTACTTCGCCGCCGCATTCCAGCATGGCATTCACCACGCGGCCGACGCAAACATCCAGCGTCTCCACCGCTTTGACGGCGGCCGCCATATCGCCGGTATGTCCGACCATATCGCCGTTGGCGTAGTTGCACAGGATGGCCTGATACTTCTTGCTACGGATGGCGGCTTCCAGCTTGTCGGTCACTTCAAGGGCGCTCATCTCCGGTTGCAGGTCGTAGGTTGCCACTTTCGGCGAGGGCACGAGGATGCGGTCTTCGCCGGGGTTGGGCTGCTCTATGCCGCCGTTCATGAAGTAGGTGACATGCGCGTATTTTTCCGTTTCCGCAATGCGCAATTGCTGCAAACCGAGCGTGCCCAGATATTCGCCCAAGCCATTGTGGATGGAGGTCGGGGCGTAAGCGTTAGGCAAGTGGAACTCTTCGCCGTAGCTGCTCAGCGTGGTGTAGTTGGCCAGTTTGGGGAAGCGCTCGCGCTTAAAGCCGTCGAACTTGTCGTCGGTTAGCGCGCGGGTGATCTCGCGGGCGCGGTCGGCACGGAAATTCATGAACACCACCGTGTCGCCATCCTGCATCGGGGTTGCTGTGCCGATAATGGTGGCTTGCACGAACTCGTCGTTTTCGCCGCGCGCGTAGGCCAACTCCAAGCCTGCGGCGGCTGAGGCTGCGCTAAACGGTGCTTTGCCTTGGGTGAGCATGTCGTAAGCGAACTGCACGCGCTCCCAGCGGTTGTCCCGGTCCATCGCGAAAAAGCGTCCGCAGATCGAGGCGATATGTCCGGCGCCGAGTTCGTCGCATTTGCTCTGCAACAACTGCAACGACTGAGCGGCACTGCGCGGTGGCGTGTCGCGGCCGTCCAGAAAGGCATGCACGGCGATTTTTTTCAGGCCGGCACGCGCCGCCAGTTCCAGCATGGCAAGGATATGCAGCTCGTGACTATGCACGCCGCCGGGAGAAAGCAGCCCGAGGATATGCAAAGTTGAATTGTTTTTCTTGGCCGTGGCCACAGCTTCGGATAACGCCGGGTTGCTGTAAAAGCTGCCGTCCTCGATGGCAACATCCACGCGGGTCAGATCCTGATAGACCACGCGTCCCGCGCCGATGTTGAGATGCCCCACTTCCGAGTTTCCCATCTGCCCTCTGGGCAGGCCGACATGCAGCTCGGACGCGTTAATCAGCGTATGCGGATAACTATTCCACAGCTTGTCCCAATTGGGCTTGCGCGCGGAAGTCACGGCATTGTGGTCGGAGTCTTCGCGGTAACCGAAGCCGTCGAGGATGAGGAGCAGGACAGGGGTGATTTTCATGGCGGTCTACTTTCGCGCAGGACGGGACATTTAGTCCGCGTATTAAAATATTAGAGGTTGCTTATTTAGCGGGAACTATGCACACTACAGGCTGCGCATTTTAGCCGATTTCGGCGGGTTATACGGCCTCCGTGAACAAAGGATAGAGAATAGAAATGACAAGCAAGTTAATCGACAAAGACGAAGACATCATGCAGGCATCGCTGGCGATCAAGTCCATCGCCCATCCGCTACGCCTGAAAATATTATGCGTATTGGCGGGGAGCGAATTGAGCGTGCAGGAGATCGTGGACAGCGTCGGCACCTCGCAAAGCAACATCTCCCAGCACCTCGCCCTCCTGCGCGACAAAGGCGTGCTGGCCACGCGCAAGGATGCCAACCGGGTGTTCTACCGCATCGGCGATCCGCGCACACTCAAGCTCGTGAGCATGATGCGCGACGTATTTTGCTCGGTTTAAAAGGAGGGCGACTATGCTTGTGTCGCCCTCTTCTGCGCACATTGCAATTGGGGCAGCCCAAGACTGCGTTTGTGACATAACTAGATCAACTCAAACGATAACAGAACTGCACACCCGCCTAATTCCAGAAGGCCTAGCATAAAAAATTGGTCGGCATATTTTTCCAGACTTGCCGATCTGCCGCCGCGCATTGAGGCATAGGAGAGCGCGGCACTGACGGTAAAAATCACTGCATCAATTGCCAGAAACTTATCCAGCAACGACCCTACTTGTCCAATATGCAGTACCTTGACCAAGGAAATTACGGTTATGCAAACTCCCACCAGTTGTGCAGAGCTTGGGAGTATGTGTTGGGATAAGTCGTGACGTTCTGACATTGTTTCAATGCGTGGTGCCAGTGTTATGTTGTTCACAAAGAGGGGGTGACCTGCCCCCTCTTTAAATCTGCCGGCAGATTTAGCTATGTTTAAGTACGAAATCGACTCTGCGATTCTCATGCCAGCATTGCTCTTCATGGCAGGTGAGCCGTGGCTTTGTATCACCCAGGCTAATCACCTCGATCTGTGTTGCGGGCACTCCCAATAATTGCAAACTTTTTTCTACGGCTTTGGCGCGCTCTTCGCCCAAGGCCAGGTTGTATTCATTGCTGCCACGTTCGTCGGCGTTTCCTTCTAAAACCACGACTTCATTTTTATGTCCTTTAATAAATTCGACCTGACGCAGTATGATGTTGCGATATTCCGGACGGATTTCATATTTGTCGAAATCGAAGTAGACGCTATCTTTTTCCAATGTCTTTGCCGTTGCATTCGGGTTGACCAACCCGTTAATACGGTTAGGTGACGAAGAGCCATTTGCCGCAGACCTGTTGTCAGCCACAGAATTTGGGGGAGCGACAGTGCTATCGGGTGTTGCTGCCGGAGTATTGCTGTTACTCGTCTGCGATGACTGCAAGGAATTTGTTTTTGGAGCGGAGGAGCATGCTGCCATCAGGGTTAAAACAAAAGCTATTGCCAATTTTTTCATATTTTGAGTCTCCTTCGTTAAATCTCTGGATACGTTATGTCGGAAAACGTCGCCACGCAGCTATCTTCGACGTCGCTTAAATGCTAAGACTTGCTGCGTTAGGGCTGTGTTGGTCAAACGTTAGGGAAGCGTTAGGGGGGATGATTTTCGGGGGTAAAGAGCAGTTGCGCCGAAGTGCCCTGTCCTTCGAGGCTGTCAATAATTATTTCCCAGCCATAGCGGTCGCAAATGCGTTTAACCAGCGACAACCCTATGCCCGAACCGGAGCTTCCAGCTCCTTTGAAGTGTTGCTGAAAAATTTTAGCAATTTCTTCACCACGGATACCTGAGCCCGTGTCGCTGACGGTGAGGCTGTTGTCTTCTACTGAAATTGAAACGGTGCCGGAGGGGGTGTAGGTGAATGCGTTGCGGATCAGGTTGCCCACAACAATGCTCAGCAAGGTGTGCTCAGCGGCAATGAGCGGCCGGGAGAGGCAGGCAAGATTTACCGCAGTATTTTTGCTAAGCAGATGACGATTCATTTCAATCGCGGTGCTGGCCACTTTGCATACGTCACAGGTTTGTATACCGGCCTCACCGGTATTTTCTCTGGCCATCAGCAACAATGCTGTGGTCAGATTCACCATCTCGTGGTTGGCTCGCTCAATCTTTGCGATGCGTTCCTGCTGTTTTTCTGGGGTTTGATTGCCGTCTTCCATCAGCTCTAAAACGCCTTGCACTATGGTTAGCGGAGTGCGGAGTTCGTGGCTGACATCGCTGGTAAAGTTGCGTTCTCGCTCAATGAAGTCACGCATACGCTTGAGGTAGGCGGAAAACACTTGCGCAAGCTGACCAATTTCGTCTCTTGCAAAACCTTGGGCAACGGCCTCTGCATTATCTTCCGGGTGAGCGAGGCTGACGCGCCGAGCTAATTCTTCGATAGGAGCGACCCCGCGTCCGGCCAGCCACCAGCCCGCCCATGCTGAAATCAAAACCATGATGAATACTCCCGCCATCAGGTAAACGGTGAACATTTCCTCACGTTGACGCTGGCGTTGTTCATTAAAAAGCATGAAATAGCGTTCGCCATTTTTATTGGTCACGGCAACTCGATACGGTATGTTATTCAGCGTCAACCGATACGTTCCTTCTTGCATGGATCGGAGTTCGGGAGGAATGTTGAGCTCGCTTTGCTGCGATGTCAGCACATAGCCTTGAATGCTGACAGTTGACGGGAGGAGTGCATTCGGATTGCGTGAACGTCTGGAAAGATAGCCATCGATTTCCGCGCTCAGGGTTTCATCCATGAGGCGCTCGCCGAGGGTGTGCGCGGTAAAGGAGAGACCCAGTGACAGCAATAGGCTGACCATCGCGCCAAAAATTGCGAACGTCAAAGCCAGCTTGAATCTGAGGCTATGGTGGCTACTCATCGCTGATCTGGTAACCAAGGCCGCGCAAGGTTTTGATCAGCGGTTTGTCGGTTTTTTTATCTACCGCATTGCGCAAGATATGCAGATGCCCACGCAATGCGTCGCTATCCGGTGGCGTATCGCCCCAGATGGCACGCTCCACTTCTTCGCGAGACAACACGCGGGGTGAATGGCGCATAAGAATTTCAAGCAACTTAAGCGCAATAGGTGGCAGCACTATGCCGCGTTTGCCGCGTAGTACTTTGAGCGTTCCGGTGTTGAAAATCAGATCGCCGACCTGTAACGAGTCGGCGCCGTCGCGCACCTGTGAGCGTCTGACGAGTGCCAGCAATCGAGCTTCAACCTCGCGCATTGAAAAAGGTTTGACCACGTAATCATCTGCACCCGCTGCCAAGCCTGCAATTTTGTCATCCAGCGAGTCACGGGCAGTAAGCATCAGGATGGGCGTGTTTTTTCCTGCATCGCGCAGGCGGCGGCACATGGTTAATCCATCCAGGCTGGGTAGCATCAAATCCAGCACGAGTACGTCATACTGATTGGTGGAGGCGAAATGCAGGCCGGGAATGCCGTCGCCTGCCAGATCAATTGTGTGTCCTCTAGCTTCGAAATAATCGAACAGGTTGGTGGCGAGATCGCGGCTGTCTTCAATCAGCAGGATATTCATATGCGTATGGGGATTGCGTAGCAGGTTCTAGCCGTTGGTAAGTTAAACGCCCTGGAAAAAATAAACCGTTAGGACTATGCCCAATATTGCGACAATCAAGTTGCTGATAATGCCTGGATCGGTGCGGTAGCCATCCGGTATTTCCACGGGCTTTAACGTGCGCAGCACTTTGCGGTATTGCACGGTGGAATAGGCGGCGACGAATGCGCCCAGCAGCACGAAGATCAGCCCTGTCCAGAAGGATAATCCACGCTGTAGCAGCGCATCGTGTTTGGGTAAAAGGATGTACACAAATAGACCGAAGCGCTCAATGACGAAGCCGAAAGCCATCAATGCGAGGCTTGTGCGGTTCCATGCGAGTAACGTGCGCTCGGCGGCAAAAAAGACCCTCGGGTCGTTGAGGTCGGACATTGGTGTTCCTTGTTAAGGGGGCGGCATGCCGGTATCAGCAATATTCCCGTCGCCGGTCTTCGTGCCGCCTTTGATGGATGTGCTATAACATGCGTCCGCTTATAGTAACGCATTAATGACTGCGCAAATTTGTCTGTCTGCTTGGGGATGATAGTACAAACTTGTAGTGCTGGAGATGGACGTCGGTATCTTCCATAAGGGGGCTATGGGCATATGCACAAATCAAGGCATAGGGGATTGGGCTTCGGCATTTCAGCGACCCTGCGAAATTTTGAAAAAAAGGGGGGCTTGCTCAGTTTTAAATATTAGTATATTCTAATATTCATTGATTCTTGAAAGGTGGCTGTGATGGGAAAAAATTATCGTTTGGCGGGTGTGTGGCTGTTTTTGTCGGTGTCTGCGCCGGCTTGGGCCGGCGAGCCTTTGGCGACTGTTCCGGTGCAATTGCGCGAGGTGGCGCAGACCTACAGTGCGGAGGGGGTGGTGGAGGCCACGCGGCAATCCACCGTGTCGGCGCAAATTTCCGGGCGCGTGAAAGAGGTGAATTTCGACATCGGCGACAAGGTCAAAAAAGGCCAGATCATTTTGCGTATAGACGAGCGCGAGGCGGATCAGGCGCTGGCGGGCAGCCAGGCGCAGGTGCGGCAAGCGCAGGCGGCCTTGCAGAATGCCAAGCTGAACTACGAGCGTTCGGTGCAGTTGTTCGAGCAAAAATTTATCAGCCAGTCGGCTTTGGATAAGGCCTTGTCCGATTACAAGATGGCGCAGGCGCAGGCCGCCGCGAGCGAAGCCGGCGCGAAGCAGTCGGCGCTGGCGCAAGCCTACACCTCGGTGATTGCGCCCTATGCCGGCGTGGTATCCGCGCGCATGGTCGAGATGGGCGAAATGGTGACGGTCGGCAAGCCGCTGATGACGGGCTTCGACCCGTCGCAGATGCGCGTGATCGTGAATGTGCCGCAATACAAGCTGGCTGACATCGGCCAGAGGCCGGCGGTGAAGATCGAAATTCCTTCCTTGTCGCGCTGGATCAAGGCCGCTTCCGTGGTGGTGCAACCTGCGGCGGATGCGCGCACGCACAGCACGCAGGTCAAGATTTCGCTGCCGGAAAACGAGCCCGGTTTGTATCCCGGCATGTTTGTGCGCGCGCATTTTGTGGTCGGCAAGGTCAGCAAATTGTTGATCCCCTCCAGCGCGATCGTGCGGCGCGGCGAGGTGGTGGGTGTGTACGTGGCGGATGAGAAAGGTGCGGCGACGCTGCGTCAGGTGCGTGTCAGCGATATGGCCGGCGAGAATGAAGTTGAAGTGCTGTCCGGTTTGGCGCAGGGCGAGCATGTTGCAGTCGATGCGGTGAAGGCGGGGATGTCGGCCAAGCAGCACAAGCAGTAAACGGGTGGAATTCATTCAATAACGCGAGGGGTGAAAACATGGCTCATATAGTGATACTGGGTGCCGGTATCGGCGGCATGCCGATGGCATATGAAATGCAGGAAAAAATCCGTAAAGGCGACAAGGTTACGGTGATTTCGAACAGCGATACGTTCCAGTTCGTCCCGTCCAATCCCTGGGTGGGCGTGAAATGGCGCGACAAAGACGAGATCACTTTCCCGATCCGTCCCTATCTTGAGCGCAAGGGCATCAACTTCATCGCGGTAGGCGCGAAGCGTGTGCATCCCGAAAAAAACCAGATCGAACTGGATAACGGCGAAGTGGTGGATTACGACTTTCTGGTGATCGCGACCGGACCCAAGTTGGCGTTCGACGAGATCGAAGGATTGGGGCCGCACGGCGGTTTTACTCATTCGGTCTGCCATGTCGATCACGCCTTGAAGTCCAGCTACGAGTGGGACAATTTCGTCAAAAATCCCGGCCCCATCGTGGTCGGTGCGGTGCAGGGCGCGTCCTGCTTCGGTCCTGCCTATGAATATGCTTTCATCATGGAAACCGATCTGCGCCGCCGCAAAATTCGCGACAAGGTGCCGATGACCTTCGTGACGTCTGAGCCGTATATCGGCCATCTCGGTCTGGGCGGAGTGGGCGACTCAAAAGGCATTATGGAATCGGCGATGCGCGACAAGCACATCAAATGGATATGCAACGCCAAGACCACCAAGATCGAGGCGGGCAAGATGTATGTCACCGAGCATAACGATGACGGCACGCCGAAGAAGGAGCATGTGCTGCCGTTCCACTATTCGATGATGTTGCCTGCCTTCAAGGGCGTGGATGCCGTGTTCGGTATCGAGGGGCTGACCAATCCGCGCGGCTTCATCATCGTGGACGAGCATCAGCGCAATCCCAAATACAAGAATATCTACTCGGTCGGCGTTTGCGTGGCGATTCCCCCGGTGGAAGCGACCCCTATTCCGTTGGGCACGCCGAAAACGGGGTACATGATCGAGTCCATGGTGACGGCGACCGTGCACAACATCCATTCCGAATTGACCGGCAATGCTCCGACCGACAAAGCGACCTGGAATGCCATTTGTCTGGCTGACTTCGGCGACGGCGGCGTGGC
>JBBIJL010000057.1:0-11688 GCA_037446005.1 Gallionellaceae bacterium
GATACGCCGGATGTGCCTGCGGCGCTGGAACAGTGCGGAAAGTTGGGCTTGCCATTCGACATGATGACCACCTCGTTCTTCACCTCGCGCGCGCTGATCGTTTCCGCGCCCAATCCCGGCATGATGAAGTGGCGCGAGCGCCTGTTCATCGTACTGTCGCGCAACGCGATGAATGCGGCGGACTTTTTCAGAATTCCGACCAACCGCGTGATTGAAATGGGGACGCGCATTGAAATTTAACTTTCTGGAATATCCATATTCCAGAAACGCGGTTGAAGCGTGCAATAAATCGGCGGATAATCCGCCGCCTTAGGGGGATGGCAGTGCAATGACCGAATACTTACTCATTCTCGTCAGCACGGTGTTCGTCAACAACATCGTGATGGTGAAGATCCTCGGGCTATGCCCGTTCATGGGAGTTTCCAAAAAACTGGAAGCTGCCGTCGGGATGGGTGCGGCAACCACCTTCGTGCTGACGCTCGGTTCCGGTGCCAGTTACCTCATCCAGCATTACCTGCTCGGCCCCGACCTCGCTTACCTGACCACGCTGTCGTTTATCGTGGTCATCGCCGGCATCGTGCAGTTCACCGAAATGGTGGTGCAAAAAACCAGCCCGGCGCTATATCAAATTCTGGGCATCTACCTGCCGCTGATCACCACCAATTGCGCGGTGCTCGGCATTCCGCTGCTCAATGTGCAGGCCAAGCACGACTTCATGGAATCGCTGCTGTTCGGCTTCGGCGGCTCGCTGGGTTTCACACTGGTCATGGTGTTGTTCGCCGGCATCCGTGAACGTCTGGAAGGCGCGGATGTGCCGGGCATCTTCAAAGGTTCCGCCATCGCGATGGTCACCGCCGGGTTGATGAGTCTGTCATTCATGGGATTCTCGGGCTTGGTGAAATGATCGCAGCGCTTCTGGTGATGATCGGCATCGCATTGTTTCTGGGCGCGGTGCTGGGTTTCTCCGCAATCAAATTCAAGGTACAGGGCAACCCGCTGGTGGACAAGATCGACGCGGTATTGCCACAGACGCAATGCGGCCAGTGTGGCTTCCCCGGTTGCAAACCCTACGCCGAAGCCATCGCCAAAGGCGAAGCGGACATCAACAAATGCCCGCCCGGCGGCGAAGAAGGCATCCGCAAACTGGCCGACCTGCTCGGCAAAGAATTCATCCCCTTCGGCGAAGGTGCCGCGCCCAAAGCCAAGTCGGTCGCGTTCATTGACGAGAACACCTGCATCGGTTGCACGCTGTGCATTCAGGCTTGCCCGGTGGATGCCATCGCGGGCGCAGCAAAACAGATGCACACCATCATCGCATCGGAATGCACCGGCTGCGAACTGTGCCTCGCCCCCTGCCCGGTGGATTGCATCAGCATGCAGCCCATAGCCGAAGACATTTCCAACTGGAAGTGGCGCTATCCGGTATTTCCCATTCAGGCCAATGCGCAATGAAATCAACCTTGCACATTTCCCTCTCCACAATCCTCTCCCGCAAGCGGGCGCGGAAGCAAACGAACGCTACGCGAGCTTCACTTTAAACGCATGAAAGCGAACTTCAAATTCCACGGCGGCGTACACCCGCCCACGCACAAAACCGAATCGACCCGCACGCCCATCGCTCAGGCTGCGCTTCCCTCAAAACTGGTGATCCCATTGCACCAGCACGTGGGCGTCCGTGCCAAAGCGGTAGTGCAAGTGGGGGAGCGCGTGCTCAAAGGACAAGTCATCGGCAGACCGGAAGGCCGCCTTTCCAGCACGGTGCACGCGTCCACCTCCGGCACGGTCAGCGCCATCGACATGCAGCTGGTGGCGCACCACTCTGGCCTGCCCGACCTGTGCGTGACCATCATCCCCGATGGCAAGGACGAATGGATCGCGCATAGCGGCGTGGACTACCAACAGACTACACACACCGACTTGCGCCATTTGTTGCGGCAAGCGGGCGTCGTCGGCTTGGGCGGCGCGGTGTTCCCCAGCGATGTGAAGGCGTATTCCCACAAGCACAAGATCAAAACCATGGTGCTCAACGGCGCCGAGTGCGAACCGTACATCACCTGCGACGACATGCTGATGCGCGAACGCGCTGCCGAGGTTTTGCGCGGCGCGGAAGTGTTGCGCGAGTTGCTGCACGCGGAAGAAGTGCTGATCGGCATTGAGGACAACAAACCCGAAGCCATCGCCATCATGCGTCAGGCGGTCATTGACGACAAACACGAACACATGCAGGTGATTTCCGTGCCGACGGTTTACCCCAGCGGCGGCGCAAAACAACTGATCCGCATCCTCACCGGCATCGAAGTAGCCGCCGGGGTGCGCTCTCCCGAGCTGGGCGTGCAGTGCTTCAACGTTGCCACCGCCTACAGCGCGTGGCGTGCGATCGCCCATGGCGAGCCGATGCTGTCGCGCGTCGTCACGGTGACCGGCAATGTGGATCACGCGCAGAATTTTGAAGTGTTGCTCGGCACACCGGTCGCCGAACTGGTCGCGCAGGCGGGCAGCCGCCCAGATACCGACAAGCACCTCATGGGCGGCCCGATGATGGGCGTGCAACTGCCGTCGGCTACGGTGGGCGTGACCAAGGCCACCAACTGCATTATCGAATCTTCGCCCGCGCTATTCCCGCCGCCGTTGCCCGCAATGCCGTGCATCCGCTGCACGCGTTGCGCCGAAGCCTGCCCGGCAGAGCTGCAACCGCAGGATTTGTACTGGTTCGCCAAGGCGGACAACTTCGGCAAGGCGCAGGAGTTCCATTTGTTCGACTGCATCGAGTGCGGTGCATGCGCTTACGTCTGCCCCAGCCATATCCCGCTGGTGAATTACTACCGCTACGCCAAGAGCGAAATCTGGGCGCGCGAACAGGAAAGCCAAGCCGCCGAGACCGCGCGCGAACGCCACGAATATCGCCAACACCGCATCGAACGCGAGAAGCAGGAAAAGGCCGAGAAGCTGGCGCAGAAAGAAAAGGCCGCCGCTGCGGCCAAAGCGGCGGTGGATGCGGCAGCGCAACTCGCCGCCCCGCCCGACCCGAATGCCGATCCCGACGATACGATGCAACTGCGCATCGACGCGGCACTGGCACGCGCCAAAGAACAGGCGGCAGCCGCGCATCCGAAGAATACCGAAGCGCTGACGCCGCAGCAGCAAGCGGAGATCGCCGAAATTGATGCACGCCGCGCGCAAGCAAAACAAAATGCAGATTGAGCCACAGATGAACAAGAACATAACCAGGAGTTTCGTAGGAGCGGCTTTAGCCGCGAAGCTCTCTGCATCGGATACAACATTCGCGGCTAAAGCCGCTCCTACAACTGAATAAACTATGTGGATTTCCCCCTTCATCACTAAATCCAGCAGCGTCAGCGAGATCATGTTCAAGGTCATGCTGGCGCTCATCCCCGGCATCGCGCTATACGTGTGGTATTTCGGCCCGGCAATTCTGGTATCGCTGACGCTGGCCTCCGTCTCCGCGCTGGCAACCGAAGCAGCCATGCTCAAGCTGCGCAACCGTCCGCTCAAGCCTTTCCTGTCCGACAACTCCGCGCTGCTCACCGCATGGTTGCTGGCACTGTCCATCCCTGCGCTCGCGCCTTGGTGGATGGTGGTGGTCGGCACGGCCTTTGCCATCGCGGTTTCCAAACACCTGTACGGCGGGTTGGGCAACAACCCGTTCAACCCGGCGATGATCGGCTATGCCGTGCTCATCATTTCCTTCCCCGTGCACATGACGCACTGGCTCACGCCGCATGCGCTGGGCGGCGTCGAGCTGTCGTTCGCCGAGCAACTGGGCTACATCTTCAACGGCGTGCTGCCGAACGGATTGACGCTGGATGCGGTAACGATGGCGACGCCGCTGGACACACTGAAGACGCAACTGCATCTAGGCCTCTCGGTGCATGACATCCGCGACATGCCGATCTACGGACGCTTGGCGGGCAAAGGCAGCGAGATGGTGGCGCTCGGTTTCGCCATCGGCGGCATCTATCTGTTGCTCAACCGCGTCATCACCTGGCATCTGCCGCTGGCCTATCTGGGCGCGCTGTTCGCGACAGCAGGCATCTTCCATCTGATCGACCCGACGCATTACGTCACGCCGCTGTTCCACTGGTTCTCGGGCGCGGCGATGATAGGCGCGTTCTTCATCCTCACCGATCCGGTCACTTCGCCCACCACCGCGAAAGGCAAGATCGTCTTCGCGGTCGGCGCGGGCATACTCACTTATCTGATTCGCGCTTTCGGCGGCTTCCCCGACGGCATGGCGTTCGCCACGCTGTTCATGAACATCTGCGTGCCGCTGATCGACGCGTGGACACAGCCCAAAGTGTTCGGCAAAAAGGGAGGCGGCAAATGAAACGTCTAGCGCGCGCCAGCCTGCAATCCGCCGCCAATCTGGTGTTCTTCGCCGTGATCGGTACGGCAGTATTGGCTTCCACTTTTTTCCTCACGCACGACGAGATCGTGAAGAGCGAAAAAGCCGAGAAGCTCAAACTCATCACCCAGATCGTGCCCGCCGAACTGTTCGACAATGACATCATTCAGGATGCTATCGGCATCCCCGCCGACCCGCTGCTGGGCAACGAAGACGTCACGATGGCGTATCGCGCGCGTCTCAAGGGCGAGCCCTCCGCCGTGGTACTGGAAGCTATCGCGCCGGACGGTTACAGCGGCAAGATCTGGCTCATCCTCGCCGTGCGCGCCAACGGCGAGCTGGCTGGCGTGCGCGTGGTGACGCACAAAGAAACGCCCGGCTTGGGCGATTACATCGAGCTGCCGAAAAGCCCGTGGATAAAAGGTTTCGATGGCAAGTCGCGCGAGACTTACACCGATGCCGACTGGAAGGTGAAAAAGGACGGCGGCAAGTTCGACTACATGGCGGGCGCCACCATCACCCCGCGCGCCGTGGTTAAGGCCGTGAACAAAGCCTTGCAGTATTTTGCCGCGAACCGCGACAAGTTATTCGCCGCGCCCACGCCTGCGAAGGAGAAACAAAAATGAGCCTGCAAGAATACAAAGATATTTTGCATAACGGCGTGTGGAAACAAAACACCGGCGTCGTGCAACTGCTGGGCATGTGCCCCATTCTGGCGGTGAGCAGCTCGGTGGTAAACGGCGTGAGTCTGGGCTTGGCCACGGCAGTGGTGATGGCCATGAGCGGCGCGGCCATTTCGCCGATCCGCAATTACGTGCCGAACGAAATACGCATCCCCGTGTTCATCCTCATCATCGCGGTGCTGGTCACCGTGGTGCAGTACCTGATGAACGCCTACATGTACGGCCTGTACGTGGTGCTGGGCATTTTCATCCCGCTCATCGTCACCAACTGCATCGTGCTGGCGCGCGTGGAAGCCTTCGCCTCGAAAAACCCCGTGGGCGCTTCGGCGCTGGACGGTTTCGCCATGGGATTGGGTCTGACCGCCGTGCTCGCCGTGCTGGGCGGCATGCGCGAAATCATCGGCCACGGCACCCTGCTCTCCGGCATCGACCTCGCATTGGGCGAAGCCACAAAAGACTGGGTCATCCACGTCGTGCCCAACTACAAAGGCTTCCTGCTCGCCATCCTCCCGCCCGGCGCGTTCATCGGCTTGGGTTGCCTCATCGCGGGCAAGAACTGGCTCAATTTGCGCAAGGAACAAAAACTCAAAGGCGCTGCTGCATCTGCCAACCCGATAGACGGCGGTTGTTCACCCGCGACACACTGAACAGGCAATGAATCCAGCCAAGCGCCGCGAGATATTCCTGCGCCTGCAAGCGGCGAACCCGCACCCCACGACCGAACTGGAACACAAGTCGCCGTTCGAGTTGCTCGTCGCGGTGATCCTCTCGGCGCAGGCCACCGACAAGAGTGTGAATATCGCCACGCGCGAATTATTCCCCGTCGCTAACACGCCGCAGAAAATATTCGACTTGGGCGAATCCGGCCTGCGCGAATACGTGCAGCGCATCGGCCTGTATCAGACCAAGAGCAAACACATCATCCAGATGTGCCGCATTCTGCTGGAGCAGCACGGCGGCGCAGTACCGCAAACGCGCGAGGCGCTGGAAGCTCTGCCCGGCGTGGGGCGCAAGACCGCCAACGTGATCCTCAACACCGCATTCGGCGAACCCACCATCGCGGTCGATACGCACATCTTCCGCATCAGCAACCGCACCGGCCTCGCCCCCGGCAAGGATGTTCTGGAAGTGGAAAAGAAACTGTTGAAATTCGTGCCCGAAGAATTCAAACTCGACGCGCACCACTGGCTCATCCTGCACGGACGCTACGTGTGTCAGGCGCGCAAACCCAAGTGCGGCGAGTGCATCATCGAAAGTTTGTGCGAATACAAAGAAAAGGTTTTCTGATGTTCAACCCCACGCGCGATCAAGCCCGGCAATTTCTATTCGAGACATGGCGCAAGCGCCGCGCCGGAGAGTTGCTCACGCCGCTGGAAGACCTCACCGCGCAGCTCATAGCCAAGCACCCGGAATATCACGAGCTTTTTTCCGACCCCGAGCGCAATCAGGACAAGGAGTACGCGCCGGATGGCGGCACGCTAAACCCCTTCCTGCACCTGATGATGCACCTCACCATCGAGGAGCAGCTTTCCATCGGCCAGCCGCACGGCATCCGCGAACAATTCGCGCGGCTCACGCACAAATACGAATCGGAACACGAGGCACAGCACGCGATGATGGATTGCCTCGGCGAGATGATCTTCCAGGCGCAACGCAACAAAACCGCGCCGGATGCGGCGGTGTATATCTCCTGTCTGGAACAGCAATGAGACTGGGCAAGATCGTGACGCGCACGGGCGACGACGGCAGCACGGGGCTGGCGGACGGTTCGCGCGTCGCCAAGGACAGCGCCCGCATCGCTGCCATCGGCAGTGTGGACGAACTCAACAGCCATCTCGGCGTATTGCTGGCCGAGCCGATACCCGAAAATATCCGCGCGGAGTTACTGCGCATCCAGAACGACCTGTTTGATCTGGGCGGGGGGCTGGCAACGCCAGCCGCCTCGTTCGCTCCCGACAACCTCGCCCGTTTGGACTGCGCCATCGCGCACTACAACGCCGACCTGCCGCCACTCAAAGAATTCATCCTGCCCGGCGGCACGCGCGCTGCCGCACTCTGCCATGTCGCACGCACCGTGGCACGCCGTGCGGAACGCGACCTCGTTTTGCTCATGCGTAGCGAAGCAGCCCCCGTTAACAGCTTGCCCTACCTCAACCGCCTGTCCGACCTGTTGTTCATTCTGAGCCGCGTCATCAACCAAGCCGCGCACCAACCCGAAATCTGCTGGCAGAAAGTCGAACTCCAATAAGTGTTATCCCACGTTGCACTTGATTACGAATTTTTGAATCGAGCTGTTACCTGTCGATTGCGGGAAGGTCGCTCACTAGACACGGCAGATATTTTCGCCGGCCAAAAAATCAAACAACAGCCTGCCCTTGTAGTATTCTTGTAACCCAACAAACGCCTCATTCGCACCATGAAAACCATCCTGCTCAGCGAGATACTGACCACCGCCGTTAATACGGTTCCGCCGCACGCGCCGATTACCGAGGTACTGCTAAAAATGGCCGCGCGGGGTATCAGCTGCATGTTGGCCGTGGACAGTGAAAACCGCCCGCAGGGCATTTTCACCGAACGCGATGCGGTGCATCTGCTGGCCGAACGGCGCGGTCCGGGCGCGCTGAAAATGGCCGACGTAATGAGCACCCCGCCGTTCACCACCTCGTCCAATATAGATTTTCGCGAAGCTTACCGCATGCTTCAGGATCGCGGCTTCCGCCATCTGGTTGTCGTTGACGGGCAAGGTTTGCTGTTGGGTATTGTCACCGAAGGCGACTTCCTGCATCACCTCGATGCGGGCGACCTTTCCGAATTCAAGAGTGCCGAAAAGGTGATGTCGCGCAACATCGTTACCGTCGATGTCGGCGCTCCGCTTGCCGACGCGATCGGCCTGATGAGCAGAAACCGCTACAGTTGCGTAGTGGTCACGCAAGATCAGAAACCGCACGGAATTTTGACCGAACGCGACGTGGTAAGGCTCTCTCCCGGCATGGAAGAAGCCATGGACATGCCGGTCAGCAGCGTGATGCGCACACCGCTGATTACCGCTACCCCAAACACAACGCTGCCGAATGCCATCAAAAAAATGGACGAGCACAAGATTCGCCACTTGGTGATTACCGAACAGGGCGAGTTGCTCGGGCTGGTGACACGCCACGATCTGGTTAAGACCCTGCAAGGCAGCTATGTAAGTTTCCTGCGCGAAACCATACAGACGCAACGCGATGAACTGTTCAAGCTCACCCAGCAGCGCAGCCTGTTCAAGCTGCACGATGCAGCGCTGGCTGCGGCAGCCAACGCCATCCTCATCGCCGACAGGGAAGGTGTGATCCAATGGGCCAATCCGGCGTTCTCGAAGTTAACCGGCTACACACTGGAAGAAGCCGTGGGTCAGCAGATCAAGGATCTGGTCAAGTCTGGGAAGCAAAGTCTGGAGTTCTACGCATCGTTATGGCAAGCCATACTCGACGGACAGGTGTGGCAAGGCGAGATTATCAACAGGCGCAAAGATGGCTCGCTGTATCACGAAGAAATGACGATCACGCCGGTACGCAGCGAGGGCGATGCCATCTCGCATTTTATCGCCGTCAAACACGACATCAGCGAACGCAAGCAACAGGCCGAGCAGATTCACAATCTGGCCTTCCATGACGCATTAACGCGCCTGCCCAATCGCCGTTTGTTGAATGACCGTCTGGAACAAACCATGGCCGCCAGCAAGCGCCGCAGTCATTATTGCGCGCTGTTATTTTTGGATTTGGATAATTTCAAGCCGCTCAACGACACCTACGGGCATGATGTGGGCGACGTGCTGCTGGTGGAAGTGGCAAGCCGCATCAGCAATTGCGTACGCGCGATGGACACCGTTGTGCGCTTCGGCGGCGACGAGTTCGTGGTAATTCTCAGCGAATTAAATACGAACGAGGCTGAATCCATCGCGCAGGCCAAACTGGTTGCGGAAAAAATCCGCGTTTCTTTGGCCGAGCCTTATACGCTAAGCATCCACCCGGCAGGATCGGCGAATACCACGGTGGAGTATCGCTGTACCTCGAGCATCGGCGTAGTGCTGTTTATCAATCATCAGGCCAGCCCGGGAGAGATTATCAAATGGGCCGACGTGGCGATGTATCAGGCCAAAGCGGCGGGACGCAATCAGATACTGTTTTATGATCCGCAGGCTTGAGTGACTGCGGCGCGCGCCATGTTGCCGCCCTCTTTCCAACAAATTACTTGGCCGCAGGAGCGGGTAGACTTTGGGTATAACGGCTTCTGAATTTCCCGCTGACGGGAAATTCAGAAGCCGTTATACTTCGCGCCCAGAAGGTTACACATAACAAGATCTACGGAGAGAACTAAATGGGACATCAAAAGCCGAACACTTTGCAGACTTTTTCTGAAGTTTCTAACATATTGGCTCCAAGCAACGATCCATGGCAGGTCGAATTGAACGACCCGGCAGTCTCGGTCATGACTGACTTCCGCGTACGCGCCCTATTCAAGGTCGACCCCGAAGATACGATTGACGAAGCGCTGCAAAAGATGAAAATCGCCGGCCTGCGTATCGGCTTCGTCGTTGATTCCGCTGAAAAAATTCACGGCATGATTACCTCTTACGACATCATGGGCGAAAAGCCCATGCGCTACCTGCAAAGCGTGGGCTTCGCCGACCGCGGTGTAACGCATAAAGACATCAAAGTAAAAGACATCATGGAAAAGCCCGAAGACTGGGTCAGTGCCGAAATCAAAAATGTCGAGACCGTCACCGTTCAGGGCGTGCTGGATGCATTCCAGAGAACCGGACGCACGCACCTCCCCGTGCTGGATCATCGCGACGGCAAGGAGCACCACCTGCGCGGCCTGTTCTCTTCCGCCAAAGTGTTGCGCCTGACCGACTTCGCACGCCGCAAAGCAGCCCAAACGCACAAAGCGTAAGCGCTGCGTATATGGCAAAAAGGCGCATCGAACGATGCGCCTTTTTTACATCCGCAAACTGCGGGATATATTTTTTGTGCTCAGACTACATTCGCCAGCATTAAAAATTCCGCCGCGAAAGAAACGAAGAACCCGAAACCCCATGCCATGCTGTCCATGATGGTGTGCTGGGATGTCTCCTCGAATTCTTTATCCATCATAATGATTCCCGACATCAGAATCGTCACGCCAATCAGCAATACTGCAAACATAGAAAGTAAGTAGTTCATCGCATTCTCCAGTCCGGTGGTTGAGTGAAGCCGCCTCATACATAACCCTGCAAAGCACGGTGACATTTATAGGCTCCCGCATCGGCACGCACAATATGCCAAACGACCTAGCCCCTATCTAGGCCACCCCAATTTCGACCTAGATAGTCGAATCTGCCGAACTAGCTCGAACCATCTGGATCCTGTTGTATTATTGCGAGAAGTTGGACTACTCAAAAACATATACCTGCCGGAACTCAAAATGCGCATCAATCTATTTTTCTCATTACTCCTTTCGTTATTGCTAAGCGCTTGCCTGAAAGGCAGCGGCTCAGCTTCCTCCAACACCGTGCTTCCAGATACCCAAAGCCCGGTTGTCACCGGTTTAACGTCCACCGTAGTCAGCGGCAACACAGCCAACTTGACCGCAACAGCTACCGACAACACCGGCGTGACAGGATATTGCTTCAAGACGGCGAATATTGCGCCGCTCGCCAGCGATGCCTGCTTTCAAACCGGCACGCAGAAAAACGGGGTTGTACTAATTACCGGAATACCCCATTTCGTGTGGGCAAAAGATGCCGCAGGTAATGTGAGCCCCGCGTTCCCGGCACCGTGGAACACGCCAACAGGGGCGTGCAGCAGCACGGGCTATGCCGCCTCCAACCTGAGCGCGAAGAACACAGTTTGCATGCTGACCGATTTGGGAGAAATCGTGCTGGAGCTTGATGCCGCCAAGGCGCCCATCAGCGTGGCAAATTTTCTGGCGTATGTGAATGACGGTTTTTACAACGGCACGATTTTTCACCGGGTGATTTCCACCTTCATGATCCAGGGCGGCGGCTACACTTATTCGAACACCGCCGGCTATCAGCAAAAAACCACGAATGCGGCCATTGCGCTGGAAAGAACCAGCACCACCGGATTGAGCAATTTGCGGGGAACGATTGCGATGGCACGCACTTCTGTGCCGAACAGTGCGACCAGCCAATTTTTTATCAACGTAGTGGACAACCACCTCTCGTTGGATGCCGCCAGTCTGCCGGACGGCAACGGTTATGCGGTTTTTGGCAGCGTCATTTCCGGCATGGCTGTTGTGGATCAAATCAAGCTGGTGCCCATCCTGAGCGGCACCGTGGGCATTACCGACCAGCCGGCAACGCCGCTCTTTATACTATGGGCGTATCAACTCAAATGAGACATCCGGTGTGTTTTCCCTAAGACATTCCTGCCTTGCTAGTTCACCGGCAAAGCAAGGCTGATTTCGCTCCCCGACGCATCTTTGCCTTTGATGATGATTTCGCACGCTTGCACATTAACCGCGCAGGGCGTGGCATTGCGCGTGAGGATCAGCAGGTCGGGAGCCGGATAACTTGCCGTCACGAAGGAAACCTTGGGGCTGACTTTGCCGAAATACTGGTAGCGTTGCCCGCCGTAAGTCACCGCGAAGTTGGTACCGGTG
>JBBIJL010000058.1:0-11641 GCA_037446005.1 Gallionellaceae bacterium
TAGCTCCGGTTTGAGCGAAGAAGAAATCAACCGCATGGTGCAGGATGCCGAAGCCCACGCCGACGAAGACAAAAAGGCCATGGAACTAGTGGCCGCGCGCAATCAACTCGACGCGCTGATCCACTCTACCCAGAAATCGCTAAAGGAATACGGCGAGCAGCTGACTGCGGATGAAAAGTCTGCCATCGAAGCGGCATTGAAAGATGCGGAAGGCGTGGTGAAAGAGAACGACAAGGACGCCATCGACGCAAAGTCCGAAGCACTGGCAACCGCCGCGCAAAAGCTGGGCGAGAAGATGTATGCCGCAGAACAAGCCAAGGCACAAGCAGCGGGTGCTGAAGGCGGCGCGCAAGCCGAAAGCAAGCCGCAAGACGACAACGTGGTGGATGCTGAGTTCACCGAAGTAAAAGACAAGAAATAAGCAGAATTTTTCTTGATGTTGTAACAGGTGGGGCGCATGCGCCCCACCGTCACATGGAAAAAACATGAGTAAGCGCGACTATTACGAAATCCTCGGCATCAACAAAGATGCCTCGGACGAAGAGATTAAAAAGGCTTATCGCAAACTCGCGATGAAGCACCACCCCGACCGCAACCCGGACAACCCGAAAGCGGAAGAGCATTTCAAGGAAGCGAAAGAAGCTTACGAGACCTTGAGCGACGGGCAAAAGCGCGCGGCTTACGACCAGTATGGTCACGCCGCGTTCGAGGCGGGCGGCATGGGCGGCGGCAGTCCGTTCGGCGCAGGCGGTGCGGGCGGCTTTGATTTCGGCGATATTTTCGGCGACATCTTCGGCGGCGCACGGGGCGGCGCCGGTCGCAACAGCCCGCACCGCGGCTCCGACTTGCGTTACAACCTCGAAATCACGCTGGAAGAAGCCGCGCGCGGCGCGCAAAAACAGATACGCATCCCCACCATGGATGAGTGCGACACCTGCAAAGGCTCCGGCGCCAAACCGGGCACCAATGCGACAACTTGCCAGACCTGTGCGGGTCATGGTCAAGTGCGCATGCAGCAGGGCTTCTTTTCCATCCAGCAAACCTGCCCGCGTTGCCACGGCAGCGGCAAGCAGATCAGTTCGCCTTGTGCATCCTGTCACGGTACAGGGCGCGTCAAACAGCACAAGACGCTGGAAATCAAAATACCCGCCGGCATCGACACCGGCATGCGCTTGCGCCACAGCGGCCACGGCGAGGCCGGCAGCAACGGCGCACCGAGCGGCGACCTCTACGTGGAAATCCACATCCGCCCGCACAACGTGTTCCAGCGCGAAGGCGACGATTTGCATTGCGAAATGCCGATCAGTTTCGCCACGGCGGCCTTGGGTGGCGAGATCGAGATTCCCACGCTGGACGGCAAAGCCAGCATCAAGATTCCCGCCGAAACCCAGAGCGGAAAAATCTTCCGCCTGCGCGGCAAGGGCATCAAGGGTATGCGCACCGGCACACACGGCGACCTGAACTGCCACGTCGTGGTGGAAACCCCGTCCAAGCTGACCGAGCGCCAAAAAGAATTGCTGCATGAATTCGAAAACATCAGCCAGCAAGACAGCGCCCGCCACAGCCCGCGCGCGCAATCTTTTCTGGATAAAGTAAAGGCGTTTTTTAGCTAATACGCGCTGGAGTTATTTATCTCCGAAATAAGCTGGTTGTTTAAACGCAACCAGCTTATTTTTTCTTCACGGTATCTCTCTGCATTGAAGTGGGTGCCGGATACCTGTCCACTGGTGCGGAGATAACACCTGTCACAACCGATGGCACGAATCTTTATGTGGCGGATACAGGTGCCCATATCATTCGTAAAATTGTGATTGCAACAGGCGTAGTGACAACCGTCGCCGTAACCCCGGGTGTATCTGGGGTTACCGATGGAACAGGGACGGCAGCGTTGTTTAGGTACCCGGCGGATATTACTACTGATGGCAAGAGCCTCTAGTCATCCAAGAAGACGCTAGCGCTAATTGGCGCATCCGCAAAGTCCAGCAAGCAGTATAAAGCGGATGCAGCCGGGTGCTGTATCCGTCGTATGCGTGTCGCTTAACTTGATTCAGAAAAATTAGTTGCCGTAGAAACACAACGCGCCTGAGCAGTTAGCCCGGCGCGTTTTTTCGCGCCTCATTTGCGAGTGATTATTTTCCATCCATGACGAAAGGGCGCGCAGCTGCGTGATTCCTTTTCCCTCGCCAAGGTTAAGTTTGCAGACTTCGGATTTCCGCCGGATGGTCTCGACAGCAACTTCTCAAAATATCCGTTTCGTAAAGTCGGCAGGCGTACAGATCGGGTATGTGTCGGAGAGGGCAAGCAAATCAAGGTCGCCCGTCACCAGACAATCTGCCTCGCTTGCCAACAGGGTTGCCAGCACCATGTTGTCTTTTGCATCGCGGGGTACGTGGGCCTGAGCTCCCTGTATGTCGGCAATCTCCGCTTCAAATCGCAACAAGGTCAAATACCGGCTGATGGTATCGTCATTCCAGCCTAGTCGTTTGCGAATCTTGGGGTAGCTCAATACTGCACCGACCTCTTCCAACATGGGCTCGGACAGCACCAATTGGAAGTGCCCCGCCCGCCATGCGGAGATCACTCGCCCCGGCGTGCTCTTGGGTAGCATCAAACCGGAAATGAAAACGTTGGTATCGACAACCGCCCGCACTTAGCGCTTCCTTACCTGCTTGATGGCCGCATCGATTTCCTGCTGTGCAATATTTGCATCCACGCCTTGGTAGGCAGTAGCAAGCTCGTCCGACAACCGGTTGAATTCTTTTTTCATCAGGCGGATCTTGTCGAACAGCACGGCATCCACCATTGCGGCAACAGGCTTGCCGCCTTTGGTAATGACGATCTGGTCATGTCCGTATTGAATCCCGTTTAGCAGCTCTCCCAAATTCTGGCGAACCGTCATTGCTGTAGCCTCTTTAATCATGGCAATTGCTCCGATTGATGTAATTGGGTCAATTGTAGCAGTTCGCAACAAAACGGACTGTGCAGATAAAAACTGAATTCCCCCCCTTCCACAAGAGTGACTTCGTCCCCCGAAAACCCGTAAAATGCGCACCTTCGCAAATCAAGCTGGTTTTTGTACATGCTCACTTTTCAGCAAGTCATTCTGACGCTACAAAATTTCTGGGATAAGCAGGGCTGCGCCCTGTTGCAGCCTTACGACATCGAAGTCGGCGCGGGTACGTTCCACACGGCAACCTTTTTGCGCGCCATCGGCCCCGAGCATTGGCGCGCGGCTTATGTGCAGCCTTCGCGCCGCCCCAAGGACGGACGCTACGGCGAGAATCCCAACCGCTTGCAGCATTACTACCAGTTTCAGGTGGCATTGAAGCCCTCGCCCGACAACATTCAGGAACTTTATCTCGACAGTCTGCGTGCGCTGGGCATCAACACCATGGAGCACGATATCCGCTTCGTCGAGGACGACTGGGAGTCTCCCACGCTGGGCGCTTGGGGCTTGGGCTGGGAAGTGTGGCTGGACGGTATGGAGGTCACGCAGTTCACCTATTTCCAGGAAGTCGGCTCGCTGGTGTGCAAACCGGTGCTGGGCGAAATCACTTACGGGTTGGAACGTCTGGCGATGTATTTGCAGGGCGTGGAAAATGTTTACGATCTGGTGTGGGCTAAGAACGGCGACACGGTGGTGACCTACGGCGACGTGTATCACCAGAACGAAGTCGAGCAATCGACATACAACTTCGAACACTCCAATGTTGAAATGCACTTCCGCCATTTCAACGAATACGAGAGCGAGGCCAAACGCCTGATCGAAGCCGGTTTGGTGCTGCCCGGTTATGAGATGGTGATGAAGTGCTCGCACAGCTTCAATCTGCTGGATGCGCGCGGTGCAATCTCGGTGACGGAGCGCGCCGGATACATTGGCCGCGTGCGCACGCTGTCGCGCGCCGTAGCACAGGCTTATTACGACTCAAGAGAAAAACTGGGCTTCCCCATGCTCAAGAACGGGGAGACAAAATAATGAAACAGACCCTATTGATCGAACTGCTCACCGAAGAGCTGCCGCCGAAGGCGCTGGAAAAACTTTCCACCACCTTCGCCGACGAGGTGTTCGGCGCATTGAAAGAACAGGCCTTGGCCGGTGCAGACAGCGAGTGTTTCCCCTACGCCACGCCGCGCCGTCTGGCACTGGCGATCACCAATGTCGCCGACTTGCAGGCCGACCGCGTGATCGAGCGCAAAGGCCCGGCAGTGAATGCCGGACTGGATGCCGAGGGCAAGCCCAGCAAAGCGCTGGAGGGTTTCATGCGCTCAGCCAATGTAACCTTCGAGCAATTGCAACGCGTGAGCGACGGCAAGGCCGAATATTTCGTTGCCAAGATCGAGCAGAAGGGCAAGTCGCTGGACGATTGCCTGACCGACATCGTGGTACAGGCATTGAAAAAACTCCCCATCCCGAAACTGATGCGCTGGGGCGACTCGGATCACCAGTTCGTGCGTCCGGTGCATGCGCTCACGGTGCTGCACGGCAGCCGCACTATTCTGGTTGAAGTGTTCGGATTGCAGAGCGGCAATGTCACCAGCGGCCACCGCTTCCTGTCCCCCGAGCCGATTACCATTGCGCGCGCCGACGACTACGAGAATGCGTTGGAAAACGAGGGGCATGTCGTTCCGGGATTCGCCAAACGCCGCGAGATGATTGCGGTAAAGCTGGACGAAAATGCCGAATCGCTCAAAGCGATCTGGGTCGGCCACTCGAATTTCGATCTGCAAAAGCTGCTGAGCCTCTCCAACGAAGACCGCAGCGTCTTGAGCACGCTGCTGGACGAAGTGACCGCGCTGGTGGAATGGCCGGAAGTCTATATCGGCGAGTTCGAAAAAGAATATCTCGAGGTGCCGCAGGAGTGCCTGATCCTCACCATGCAGCAGAACCAGAAATACTTCCCGCTGCTGGATAGCAACGGCAAACTGCTGAACAAATTCCTCATCGTTTCCAACATGCAGGTACCCGATCCACGCCACATCATCGAAGGCAACCAGCGCGTGGTGCGCCCGCGTTTGTCCGATGCGCGCTTCTTCTACAATCAGGACCGCAAACAGAAACTGGAAGCCCGCGTCGAAAAACTCGGCAACGTGGTGTACCACAACAAGCTCGGTTCGCAGTTGCAGCGCGTGGAGCGCATCACCACGCTGGCGGGCGGCATCGCGCACCTGCTCGGCGCGGACAAGGCCGACGCCGAACTGGCCGCGCGTTTGTGCAAGGCCGATTTGATTACCGACATGGTGGGCGAATTCCCCGAATTGCAGGGCGTGATGGGGCACTACTACGCACTGCACGACGGCGAGAAAGCCGAAGTCGCCGAGGCCATCGAAGCGCACTACCACCCGCGTTTTGCCGGAGACAGCCTGCCGCAAAGCAAAATCGCCTGCGCGGTCGCCTTGGCCGACAAACTCGAAACCATACTGGGCATCTACGGCATCGGCCAGGTGCCGACCGGCGACAAAGACCCGTTCGGCTTGCGCCGTCAGGCACTCGGCGTATTGCGCATCCTGATCGAAACACCGCTCGACCTGCCCTTGCCGCTGCTGCTCAAAATTGCGGCGGAGAATTTCCCGTCCGGCATGCTGAGCCCGACCGTCGCCAAAGATGTGGAAGGCTTCATGCTGGATCGCCTGCGCGGCTATCTGCGCGACCGCAATTTCGAGGCCTCGCATATCGAGGCGGTGCTCTACACCGTGGGCGGACGCCTGCATGAAGCGCTGCCGCGTTTGCACGGCGTGCGCACTTTCGCGGCGCTGGCCGTGGCCAAAGACCTCGCCGCCGCCAACAAGCGCGTACAGAACATCATCCGCAAGAATCAGGAAGAACTCGGCGCGGCGATGAGCAATGCGAAAATCGACACCAAACTCATGAGCGACGAAGCGGAACGCAATCTGTATGCCGCCATGCAAGACATCGCGCCTTTCGCTCAAAGCTATTTCGACCGCGGCGAATACGGCCAAAACCTGAAAGCACTGGTGACGCTCAAGCCCTTCATCGACGATTTCTTCGATCAGGTGATGGTCATGGCGGAAGACAAAGCCGTGCGCATGAACCGCGCCGCGCTATTGCAGCAACTGGGCAGCTTGATGAACCAAGTCGCCGACATCTCGAAACTGGCCGCATGAAACTCATCATCCTAGACCGCGACGGCGTCATCAATTTCGACTCCGACCAATTCATCAAAAGTCCGGAAGAGTGGAAGCCCATTCCGGGCAGTCTCGAAGCCATCGCGCGCTTGTGCCAAGCCGACTATCGCGTGGTGGTCGCCACCAACCAGTCCGGTATCGGGCGCGGCCTGTTCGACATGTCCGTGCTGAACGCCATCCACGACAAGATGCACAAGGCCTGCGCGCTGATGGGCGGACGCATCGATGCCGTATTTTTTTGCCCGCACACCGCCGAAGCGAATTGCAACTGCCGCAAACCCAGAAGCGGCATGATTGAAGAAATCGCCGAGCGCTACAACATCGAGTTGCAGGGCGTGCCCGCCGTGGGCGATTCCCTGCGCGATCTGGAAGCAACGGCACGTCTGGGCGCGCAGCCTTTCCTCGTGCTCACCGGCAAGGGCAGCAAGACCCGGGAAAAAGGCGGCTTGCCCGAAGGCACGCTGGCGTTTCCCGATCTCGCCGCAGTCGTTAGCCATCTGCTCCTGACATGATCTTCCTCCGCTCGCTGATATTCCTGCTGCTGCAACTGATCTGGGTCCCGATCTACGCATCGCTGGTGCTCTTCATCTTCCCGCTCAAACCGCTCGCGCGCTACCGCATCATTTCCGGCCTGGCCTACAGCATGATGTGGCTGTTGCGCGTGGTCTGCGGCATTCGCATGGAAGTGCGCGGCACTGAAAACATTCCGGCGGAACCCTGCATCGTGATGTGCAAACACCAATCGGCATGGGAGACGTTTGCCTTGCAGACAGTGTTCCCGCCGCAGGTGTGGGTACTCAAACGCGAACTGCTGCTGCTGCCGTTTTTCGGCTGGGGACTGGCGCTCACCAGCCCCATCGCCATCAACCGTAGCAAGGGTAAAGAAGCGATGAAGCAATTGCTGGCACAAGGAAAACAGCGTCTGGACGCCGGCTTCTGCGTGGTCATCTTTCCCGAAGGCACGCGCATGGCCCACGGCACTCGCGGCAAATACAAAATCGGCGGGGCGCTGCTGGGAGAGTCCACCGGCGCATTGGTGGTTCCCGTGGCGCACAATGCCGGACGCCACTGGGGGCGCAATGCCTTCTTCAAATACCCCGGCACCATCACCATGAGTATCGGCCGCCCCATCAATCCAAAAGGGCTCAAGGCGGACGAGATCAACCGCCAGGTGGAAGATTGGATCGAAGCCGAAATGGAACGGATGAAGTAATGTTAGGCAGGCTACGTCGAACGGATTCTCTCCCCGCCGTCGAACAGCGCAGCATCGAACTCGCCGGAAAGCCCGTCACCTACACGCTCAAGCGCAGCGACAAACGCCGCAGCATCGGCCTGCGTATCGACGACAGCGGCCTCACCGTCAGCATGCCGCTGCGTGCCTCCGAAAAATGGCTGCACACCGTGCTCAATGAAAAGGCCGATTGGGTAGTAGAAAAGCTCGGCAGTTGGCAAAGCCGGAAACCCGCCGAGCAGGAGTGGCGCGACGGCGCGAACCTCCCCTTTCGCGGCGAAACCTTTACGTTGCGCATCATCCCCAGCCTGTTCAATTCGCCGCCGCAAATCCGCAGCGCGCAGTTGCATGTTCACGTGACGGACATCACCGACGAAAGCCGGATCGAGAAGGTGGTTACACTATGGTATCGGCGCGAAGCTGAACAGGTATTCAGAGAATGCGTGGCGCACTACGCCCCGCTGATGCAGGTGATGCCGAAGCAAATTAAACTCTCTTCGGCCAAAACCCAGTGGGGCAGTTGCACCTCGCGCGGCGTGGTGCGTTTCAACTGGCAACTGGTGCGCATGCCGCTGCACCTGATCGACTACGTCGTCGTGCACGAACTCGCCCACCTTGTTGAAATGAACCACTCCGCCGCCTTCTGGCGCGTGGTGGCAAGCGCCTGCCCCGATTACACGCAATGCCGTGCCGAGTTGCGCACTTACGGTATCAGCGAGTAATCAAACAACCGCTGCCAAGCCGCAATCAGGTGAATAAATTCTGCTGCACGGCGTAGCGCACCAACTCGGGCATGTTACTAACCCCCATCTTTTCCAGCAGGTGCGCCTTATGAGAACTCACCGTTTTGCTACTGATAAAAAGCTCTGCGGCAATATCATTGAGATTTTTCCCCTGCACCAGCATCCTGAATACATCCATCTCCCGGTTGGAAAGTTTATGGTGCGGTAAATTTGTCTCGACGTTATTGAAGACCATTTGCTCCGCCAGTCCTGGGTCAACATAGCGCCCACCGGCGGCAACTTTGCGCAAGGCCGAGACCAATTCCGCAGCAGGTCTATCCTTGGTGATATAACCGTCCGCCCCGGACTTGAGAGCGCGCAAAGCAATCTGCCCATCATCCATCATGGTGAGTACCAGCACGGGCAAGTGCGGATAAAGACTTTTAACCCTCTCGATCAAACTGATGCCGCTTATGCCCGGCATGTTCATATCCATCATCAGCAAATCCGGCCGCATTTGATGCAGCGCATCCATCACTTCGTTGCCGTTGGCCGCCTCGCCGATCAACTCGAATCCGTCCACCGAGGCCAGAATTTCTTTCAGCCCATCGCGCATAATGGCATGGTCATCCGCCAGCAATACTTTAATCATGACATGTTCCCTGAATGACACATCTCAACATCCTACCTACTTATTTTGCGCTGCCAATTTTAATACCGGAACGGCCAAGCGCATAGAAGTCCATATTTCTTACCGCGCGCGCGCCTTGCCGGTAGCAGGCAAGTGCAATTGTACTGTGACACGCAAACCGCCGCCCGGCGGAGTATCGAACACAATCTCGCCGCCCAGTTGCCCGACACGCTCGCGCATGCCGCGCATACCGAAAGAGGTTGCCGGAATAGTATGCCCATCCGGCAGACCACAGCCGTTATCGCTGATAGACAAGAGCAGCTCATTGTTGCCGGGGCTGTATTCGACTTCTACCCTGGAAGCCCCCGAGTGCCGCGCCACATTGGTCAGTGCTTCCTGGAAAATGCGGAACAGGTTGATCGACTGCTTCGAATCCAGAGGATATTCACACTTTTTGCAGTCCGCACAATCGTGTTCATTGGTGCAGACAATGCGGCATCCGATACCAGTGTGCTGGTTAAATTGCTCGGCCTGCCATTTTAGCGCAGCCAGCAAACCAAGGTTTTCGAGCACGTCCGGGCGCATGCCGGTGATAATGCGGCGTGTGGCCGCAATAGCATTGTCGAGTAAGGGCGACATCAATTCGAGACGCGCAAACAGCGGCGTCTTTCTCATTTCCTCCGACAGTTCGAAATCCAGCAGGTGGGACAGCCTCAAATTGAGCGCGGCCAACGTGCTGCCCAAGTCGTCGTGGATTTCGCGCGCGAGCCGCGCCAATTCTTCCTCGCGCACCGTCTGGATATGCGCGGCCAGTTCGCGCAATTGCTGTTCCGCCTGTTTGAGCTGGCTAATGTCGCGCCCGATGGTGATGGCTCCGCAAATCTGCCCGTCCGCCGCCCGCTCGGCCACGATCACCGTATTGCCGGTACGCCTTTCGCCCGTGTCAACCGTCACCTGCATTTCAAATTCACTGCGTTCGCCCGTGGCCAGCGTATGCTTCAGCGCACGCTGATAGGCATCAACCGTCGTGATATTCAGGGGATTAGTTTCCGGTAGCGTCTTGCCAATCATTTGCTCGCCCGTGATACCGAAATGCCGCTCGGCGGAAGGATTGATATAAGTGCGACGGCCTTCGCGGTCATAGCGAACTAGAACAAACGGCATATTTTCAGCCAGCGAACGGAACGCTTCCTCGCTGGCGCACAAGTTGCGATACATCAACAAACTGGTGAGCGCATCCGCCAAGCGCTGGCCGATTTTCTGAAATAACTCGGAGTCGTCTTCGTCCCAGACTTTAACGCGGGAGCACTGGTGAATCCCGAATATCCAGGGCTTGCCTAACTTGGGATGCAGCGCCATCAGCATTTGCGACTTGAAGCCGAATTGAGCCGACCAATTCACCGGGGGCGGCGTCCCGGTACCCGGCGCGAATATCACCGGCTCTGAGGCATCCAGCAGGAAGCGCATGACCTCCTCGGCCTCCTGATCAATCGGTATGGCATTTATTCCCGCAGCAAGCGCGCCGGGATACTCCGGGCGCGTGCGCTCCATCGGCACTTGCAACTCTCTCTCCGAGGGGGTGCCGGGCGACAAAAGAAACGCCCGATCACAGTCGAAGTCGGCAAGCACAACATCGAGCACATTGCCCATCATGCGTTCCAGATCGGTTGTTCCCTGTATGGCTTTATTGACCCGCTCCATACATTCCAGCGCGCGGGCGCGCGCTTGCCGTTCCTGCTCTGCCTGCTTGCGTTCGGTGATGTTGTTCGCCACCGTCATGAGGCTCGTCACCTTGCCATCCCTGCCGTATTCCGGCGCCATGCGCATGGCAAAATAATGCATCGCCCCCGAACGGCTTTTTCCACCGAACTCAATCTCGCAGGGCTCGCCACTCTCCAGCACCTTGCGCAATTTGTCCTCAAATTCCCGTGCCGCACCGGATACGATGCCGGCCACATCGGAAGGACGCTTGCCCAACGCCTCTGCGATGGGGATACCGTTCGCCTTCTCCCAAGCCGGATTGATATAGATACGGCGCAACTCGCAGTCGTAGCGCACGACGACATCCGGCGAATTCTCCGCCAGCACGCGAAACTCCTGCTCACGTTGCACCATTAGCGCTTCCGACTGCTTGCGTCCGGTAATGTCGAGCAAGAGACCGTACCAAAGGAGGCCGCCATCGGCCTCGCGCTCCGGCAAAGCGCGCGCCTCCAGCCAACGTTCCGGCTGCCCCGGGCGGCAGACACGAGCCTCGATGCGGAACGGCTGCATCGTCCGTGCCGCTTCGGCAGCGGCGGCTTCGATGTGAGGCCGGTCATCAGGATGCCAGAAGTTATGGAGCGGTGCGAAATCGTCGCGCACATCTTCCGGCTTGAGACCGTAAAACTTCTCGACGGCAGGGCTGATGAAAGGAAAGCTGGCATGCCCATCGGGCGATAAGCGGTAGGTATAAACCATACCGGGCAAGTTTGTGATGAAATGCTTCAACTGGCGTTCGGCCTCGCGAATGGCCGTGATTTCCCGCCCAAAAGCGATGGTGCCGACAATCGTCCCGCTCTCGTCGCGTTCGGGCACGATAAAAATCTGGTGGTAACGGGCTCTTCCCACCACCGTCGGCTCGACAACTTCGATATCCACCTGTGTCCCGAGTTCAACCGCGCGCTCGGCGGCCTGTTCAAGCTCGGCAAAGCGACCATCCGGCCACGCCTCGGCAGGGCGCTTGCCGATCACCTGCTCCGCACTGGCAAGCCCCGCCAGGCTCAACAGCTTGGCGTTGAGATAGAGAATGCGGCCATCACGGTCGTAGCGAACAATAAAATCCGGCGAGTATTCCGCCAGGCTGCGGAATGCCCGCTCGCGCTCGGCGACAGCCTGCTCCATGCGCTTGTGACCGGAGATGTCGCGCAATATGGT
>JBBIJL010000059.1:0-11511 GCA_037446005.1 Gallionellaceae bacterium
CCCCCGAGGCGCCGCAACTCACGCCTGCCACCCAACTCTCCACCCCCATCTCCGATACGCTCAATGCAGACCCGGTAGCTTCGGAACCCGCGCACATCCATGTTCCTGCGGATTTGTGGCAACGCATCCGCGACGGCTTTGCCATGCGCGAACTCAATAGCAAACTGATCGCCCGTCACGAAAAGTGGTACGCCAGCCGCCCGGAATATGTGGCGCGCATGTCGGAACGCTCGCAGCGTTATTTGTTTTACATCATGGAAGAAGTCGAACGGCGCGGCATGCCTTCCGAGATCGCGCTGCTGCCCATGATCGAGAGCGCGTTCAACCCCGGCGCCTACTCGGTAGGCCGCGCATCCGGCATCTGGCAATTCATTCCCTCCACCGGGAAAAATTTCGGCATGCAGCAAAACTGGTGGTACGACGGACGCCGCGACATCATCAGCGCGACCAACGGCGCCTTGGACTATTTGCAGCAACTGCACGATCAGTTCGGCGACTGGGAACTGGCGCTCGCCGCATATAACTGGGGCGAAGGCGCGGTCGCCCGCGCTCAGGCGCGCAACCGCCGCATGGGCAAGCCCACCAACTATGCCAGCCTGCGCTTGCCGCGCGAGACGCAAAATTACGTACCCAAGCTGCTTGCTATCAAGCATATCGTCAACGACCCGGAACACTTCGGACTGAAGCTGGCCGACGTTCCGAATCAACCGTATTTCGCCGCCGTGGCGACTGCGCGCCGCATCGACGTGAAACTCGTTGCCGAACTGGCCGATATTTCGCTGGAAGAATTTAACGCGCTCAACCCCGGCCACAATCGCCCCGTCATTCTGGAAGAAACCGCCAACGTGCTGCTGTTGCCCGTGGACAAGCTGGAAACATTCCAAAACAATCTGGAAAAAACCAACCAGCGTCTCGTTTCATGGCAACCCTACCAGACCAAGAAGGGCGAGCATTTCGACCAGCTGGCGCCGCGCTTCGGCCTGTCCGCGGAAAAATTGCGCAGCATCAACGGCCTTTCCGCACGCGCCAAAATCAGCAACGGACAAACGCTGCTGGTGCCGGTCAGCAGCGAAGAAACTGTCGAGGACGAATTCGCCGCATTCAACACGCACCTCGCCTCCATTGATGAAACGGCAATGGGCCGCACCCTGAAACACACCGTGCGCAAAGGCGAGACGCTTGCCACCATCGCGCGCCGCTACCGCGTAAGCCAAGCCAGTTTGAAGGAGTGGAATGACGGCGTGGGCAAACTCAAAGTCGGTCAGCGTATCACCATCGTGCAGGCCAGCCGTCGCGGCCACAGAACACGTCTGGCCAAGGCGAACAGAAGCCGCAACACCAAGCTGGCGCGCAACACCAAAACCCAAAAGCAGAACGCCCCCAAGAGCAATATCAAGATCGCTTCCAGCCGATAATTTCTCACCAGCTTTGCGGCCTTACGCGGCGACGCTCGCCAGCAACTGCCGCGTGTATTCCTGCTGCGGGGCGGCAATTACCTCGTCCGCGTTGCCCTGTTCGACAATGCGCCCGCCGCGCATCACCGCGATGCGGTGCGACATGGCCGCGATCACTTCGAGGTCGTGGCTGATGAGCAGGTAACTCATGCCGTGGCGCACCTGCAAGCCCGCCAGCAGCTCCAGCACCTGTTTCTGCACCGAGGCATCCAGCGCGCTGGTGGGTTCGTCCAGCACCAGCAGTTGCGGTTCGAGAATGATGGCGCGGGCAATAGCGATGCGCTGGCGCTGTCCGCCGGAGAATTCGTGCGGGTAGCGCGCCAATATCTCGGCGTTTAAACCGACTTCCTGCAAGGTCTGCACGATACGCAGGCGGCGTTGCGCGGCGGGCATGTCGGGCTGGTGCAAGGCCAAGCCTTCGCCGACGATTTGGGCTATGGTCATGCGCGGCGACAGGCTGGCGAACGGGTCTTGGAACACCACCTGCATTTTGGCGCGCAGGGCGCGCAAGCGGGATGTCGGCAAACTCCGCAACGACTGCCCGCCGAACACGCTGTCGCCCTCGGCCAACGGCTGCAAGGCCAGCAGCGCCATCGCCAGCGTGGATTTACCCGAGCCGGACTCGCCCACGATACCCAGCGTTTCACCGCGCTTTAGCGACAGGCTCACACCGTCCACCGCCGTGAATATTTTTTTCTTGAACCAGCCCGCAGGATAGGAAAACTCCACGCGCACATTGTCGCCGCGCAGCAATTCGGCTTCGTTTTCCGACGCCAGCGGCTGCACCATTTTTTGCGGGCGGCTGTCGAGCAGGCGTTGCGTGTACGGATGCTGCGGTTGCGCGAACAACTGCGCGGTAGCCGCCAGCTCGACCAGACGCCCCGCTTGCATAACCCCCACCCGGTCGGCGAAGCGCCGCACCAGATTGAGGTCGTGCGTGATGAGCAAAATCGCCATGCCGTATTCGCGCTGCAACTCTTCCAGCAGCTCCATGATCTGCACGCGGATGGTCACGTCCAGCGCGGTGGTCGGCTCGTCGGCGATGAGCAGTTGCGGGCGGCAGGCCAAGGCCATCGCGATCATCGCGCGCTGGCGCTGCCCGCCGGAAAGCTCGTGCGGGTAACTGGAAAAACGCCGTTCCGGTTCGGTGATGCCGGTGCGCGCCAGCAAGGCGATGGCGCGTTCGCATGCGGGTGCGAACGCCAGTCCTTCATGCAGCGACAACACCTCGGTGATCTGCTCGCCGATGCGCATGAGCGGATTAAGCGCGGTCATTGGCTCCTGAAAGATCATGGCGATGTCCTTGCCGCGTATGCCGCGCAAACGCCGCTCACTGGTGCTCACCAGATTCTCGCCCGCGAACAGCACCTCGCCGCTGGAGCGCGCCTGCACGAGACGCAACAGCGACAGCGCGGTGACGCTCTTGCCCGAACCGGACTCGCCCACCAGCGCAAACTTCTCGCCTGCGGCAATGGTGAACGAAACTTCATCGACCGCGCGGGAGACATCGGCATTGAAGCTCACACTGAGCTTTTTCACTTCCAATAACACGCTCATCTCCCGCTCCCCGACTTGCGCGTATCAAACGCATCGCGCAGCGCCTCGCCGATGAACACCAGCAGCAGCAAAGTAAAGAACAGCACCGCAAAAGCGGCGAGCCCGATCCACCAGGCATCGAGGTTATCTTTGCCCTGCGCCAGCAACTCGCCCAGACTGGGCGTGGACGGCGGCACGCCGAGGCCGAGGAAGTCGAGGCTGGTCAGCGCGGTGATCGCCACGCTCATGCGGAACGGCAGGAAGGTAATCACCGGAGTCAGACTGTTGGGCAGGATGTGGCGCCACATGATCTGCGCGTTACCCAGCCCCAGCGCACGCGCCGCGCGCACATAGTCGAGCTGGCGGTTGCGCAGGAATTCGGCGCGCACATAATCGGCCAGCCCCAGCCAGCCGAACAGCGACAGCAGGATGAGCAACAGCGTGATGCTGGGCTGAAAGATGGAGGCGAAGATCAGCAGCAAATACAACTCCGGCAGCGAGCCCCATATCTCGCTGAAGCGCTGCAAATACAAATCCACGCGCCCGCCGAAATAGCCCTGCACTGCGCCCGCCAGCACGCCGAGCAGCACGCCGATGAGGGTCAGCGCCATGCCGAACAGCACCGACACGCGGAAACCGTACAACGCCCGCGCCAGCACATCTCGGCCCCGGTCATCCGTGCCCAGCCAGTTCTGCGCGCTGGGCGGAGCCGGGTTCGGCTGTTGCGAAAAATAATTCAGCGTGTCGTAACGGTAAGTATTGAGCGGATAAATCGCCCAGTTGCCGGGATGCGAGAACTGCTCGCGGATAAAGGGATCGAGGTAATCGGCAGGCGTGGGGAAATCGCCGCCGAAAGTGCTCTCGGGATAATCGTGCAGCAGCGGCACGTACATCGCGCCCTGATAGGAAACCAGCAAGGGACGGTCGTTGGAGATGACTTCGGCGAACAGGCTCAACACAAACAGCGTGACGAAAATCAGCAGGCTGGCATAGCCCAGCCGGTGCTGGCGAAAACGCCGCCAACGTTGCTGGTTAGGCGATAGCGATGCAGAAATTTTTACCTCGCTCACTGCGCCACTCCCTCAAACTTCACGCGCGGATCGGCGAGCACATAGCTGATGTCCGAAATCAATTTGGCGAACAATCCCGCGATGGTGAAGATGAACAGCGTGCCCATCACCACCGGGTAATCGCGCTGCATGATGGCGTTGTACGACAGCAGCCCCAGCCCATCGAGCGAGAACAGCGTCTCGATCAGCAGGCTGCCGGTGAAAAATGCACCGATGAACGCCGCAGGGAAACCCGTCAACAACGGCAACAGCGCGTTGCGGAAAATATGCCGGTACAGCACGGCACGCTCGGGCAAGCCTTTGGCGCGCGCGGTGAGCACGTATTGTTTGCGGATCTCTTCGATGAAGGTATTTTTGGTGAGCATGGTAATCACGGCGAAACTGCCCACCACCTCGGCGAACACCGGCAGCGCGATGTGCCACAGGTAATCGGTCACTTTGCCGAACAGGGAAAGCTGCGCCCAGTTATCCGAGGTCAGCCCGCGTAGCGGAAACCATTGCAGAAAACTGCCGCCGCCGAACAGCACCAGCAGCAGCACGCCCAACACAAAGCTGGGCACGGCGTAGCCGCTCAAAATCAAAAAGCTGGTCGCGGTATCGAAGCGCGAACCGTCGCGCACCGCCTTGGCGATACCCAGCGGGATCGACACCAGATACACGATCACCAGCGTCCACAGCCCCAGCGAAACCGACACCGGCATTTTTTCCTTGATGAGTTCCCACACCGATTTCTGGTGGAAGAAGCTCGTGCCCAGATCAAGCGTGGCAAAGCCCTTGAGCATGATCCAGAAACGTTCCGGTGCGGGCTTGTCGAAACCGTACATGGCTTTGATTTCGGCCAGCCGTTCGGCGTCGATACCCTGCTGGCCGCGATACATGGCCTGCTGGCTGCCGCCCGCCTCGCCGCCGCCCGCGCCCTTGCCGCGCATCACGCTCACCATCTGCTCGACCGGCCCGCCGGGCACGAACTGGATGACCGCGAAGGTTAGAAACAAGATACCCAGCAGGGTGGGAATCATGAGCAGGAGACGTTTGGCGATGTAGCGGATCATCGGATAACCCTAAAAAAACATTGCACGCGGAGGCACGGAGAACGCGGGGAAAGGCAAAAGCAAGCGAAAGCCCATATTCTCCGCGACCTCCGCGTCTCCGCGTGAGAGACCTCATTGCCCATCAAGCACAAAACCATCATGGTCTCCCCGCATCAACCTTCATCCACCAAGTCTTCACCGCCCACTCCTCGATCATGTAATAGCGCGGCAGCACTTGCGGCTGCGCCAGCGTGCGGCGATAAGATACGCGGTGGCTGTTGCTGTGGAAGTGCGGCACCATGTAGTAGCCCAAGCGCAGCACGCGATCAAGCACGCGCACCAGCGTCACCAGATCCTCGCGGCGCTCGGCCTGCACGATGCGCGCGAGCAGCGCATCCACCACCGGATCGGCCACGCCCATGACGTTATTGGAGCCGGGCTGGTCGCGGCTGGCCGAGCTGAAATAGTCGAACAACTCGTTGCCGGGACTCTGCGAACCGCCCATCAGCCCCCACACCATGTCGTAGTCGAAATTCTCTTCCTTGCGCTGCGCCAGTGCCGCGTCATACACGCGATAGTCCAGATGGATGCCGAGCTTTTCCAGATTGCGCGCATAGGCCGCCGTGACGCGCTCCTCGAAACGCTCGTGCAGCATCATCTCCATGCGGAACTGCTCGCCCGCCGCATTGCGCAGCGCCCCGTCGCGGTAAGTCCAGCCGGCCTGCGTCAATAGCTCGCGCGCCTGGCGCAAATTGTCGCGCAGCGAATGCGGCGGCGTGGTGGTCGGCGGCGGCGGTATCTCGTCGAAAATTTCCGCCGGCAATTTTCCGCCGAAGTTCGCCTGCAAGTCGTGCAGCACCTTCAGTTCGCGCTCGTCCGGGCGTCCCGTCGCGGCCAGTTCGGTGTTGCTGAAATAGCTCGGGCTGCGCGTGTAGAGGTTAAAAAACAGTTGGCGGTTCATCCACTCGAAATCCATCGCCAGCCACAGTGCTTTTCTAACACGCTTGTCCTGAAACAACGGGCGGCGCGTATTCATCGAGAAGCCCTGCCAGCCAGCGCCGTTCTGATGCTGAAACAGCGTCTTGATGAGTTCGCCCTGCTCCCAGCGCTTGCCCTGATGGCTGCGCGCCCAGTTCTTGGACGAGTTCTCCTGAATGAAGTCGATCTCGCCCGCTTTCAAGCCTTCCATGCGCGTGAGTGTGTCTTTGTAATAGCGGTAGGTAATGCGCCCGAAGTTGAACATGCCGCGCCGCGCCGGATGGTTGTTGCCCCAGTAATCCGGGTTGCGGCGATAGGTGATGCGCTTGCCGAGATCGAACGAAGCCACCACGTAAGGGCCGGAAGCCAGCGGCACATCCAGCGTGATCTTGTCGAACGGCTTGCCGCCGCCCCACTTGCGCGAGAACACCGGCAACTGGCAAATGATTAAACGCAGCTCGTGATTGCGGCGCTTGAAATCGGCGCGCACGGTATAGGGATCGAGCACCACCATCTGCTTCACATCCGCCCAATAACGGCGGTACAGCGGCGTGGCCTGCTTGCTCATCAGTTGGTCGAAAGAGTATTTGACGTCCGCCGCCGTCACCGCATCGCCGTTGGAAAAACGCGCCTTGCGGTTGAGGCGGAAGGTCAGCGACAACTCGTCGGGCGCCAGCGCGATGTCTTCGGCCAGCAGACCGTACATCGTGTCCGGCTCGTCCCACGAAGACACCGCCAGCGTCTCGAACACCAGATATTGCAAGCCGTCGGCGGCCAATCCTTTGAGGATATAGGGATTGAGCTTTTCGAAATTGCCCATGCCTGAAGTGAACAGCTCGCCGCCCTGCGGCGCCTGCGGATCGGCATAGTCGAAATGCTGGAAACCTGCCGGATATTTGGCCGCGCCGTGCAGCGCAATGGCATGCGCGCCCAGCGCGAGCTGGGGGAAACTGCAAGTCAGGCCAATCAACAGAAGCAACGGCAGGCGGGGAAACATTTTCATGGCGCGAGAGTGTAGCGGAATGCCTCTGCCGCGTCATGTCACCGGCTTCACCAAGATTGCCAACATGGGCGAAAACTAGTACGGTACGCACATCCTATCTTCGAGAAATATCATGGCCATTTCCAACATCAACTCCAGTCCACAAACCCCGTCAATCGGCTCCGTCACTTCCACGCGGGGAGTATCAACCACCGACAACGCCAAAGCCAGCGCCGAGAAATTCGCCGCAACCATCGTGACGCTCTCCGCCCAGGCCATAAAATTGGGCCAGTCCAATGGAACATCGGCACAAACTCAAACCAAGACCGCTCAGACGCAAAATTCCAACCAAGTCGATGCCGGCGTCGCGCAAAAGAACCAGACTAGAACCATAGAGACCATCGAGTCCGCCGCCGCGCAAGCGAAAGAGACACCGCCAACCCGAAGCCGTATCAACACCTATGCTTAACCCTGACTGGCAAACTTTTCTCGAACAACAGGGTGCGTGCATTCAGGACGGAATCGTCCAAAACTTCGGCGATGCGACCGCCGAGCGCACTGCAACACGCGACGGCACGGTGCTGTGCGATCTGGGTCAGTTCGGCATCCTGAAAGTCAGCGGCGAAGAGGCGCAGTCCTTTTTGCAAAACCTGTGCAGCAACGATCTCAAGGCCGTCACACCCGCGCAAGCGCAGCTCAGCAGCCTCAATACCGCCAAGGGGCGCGTGTTGGCGACCTTCTTTATCGCGCAGAGCGACACGGGATATTTCCTGTTGCTGCCCGGCGCGTTACTGGCTGCGATCCAAAAAAAGCTGGCGATGTATGTGCTGCGCGCCAAAGTAAAAATCGAGGATATGAGCACACAACATGTCTGCCTCGGACTCGCGGGAAAAGAAGCTGCGGCATTGCTGCAAACCAGTATCGGCGAGCCTCCGCAGGCGGCTCTCGCCGTGGCAAACACGGCCGATGCCACCGTCATACGCATAGCCGATGAGCGCTACCAGATCATCACCACTGTCGAACACGCCACGGCGCTCTGGAAGAATTTTGCCATGTGCGCACGTCCGGCCGGTTCACCCTGCTGGGATTGGCTCAACATCCGCGCGGGTCTCCCCGTCGTGTTGCCCGCCACGCAGGAACAGTTCGTATTGCAGATGCTGAATCTGGATGTGCTGGGCGGCGTGAGTTTCAAAAAAGGCTGTTACCCCGGACAGGAAATCGTGGCGCGCATGCACTACCTGGGCAAACTGAAACAGCGCACCTTCCTCGCTCATGTGGGCAGCACCGCCGCACCGCACCCCAACGATGCGCTGTACAGCGACGACTACCCGGGACAAACCAGCGGCAACATTCTCAATGCCGCGCCTGCCCCGCAAGGCGGTTACGACGTATTGGCGACGCTGCACAGCGGCACTGTAAACGCAGGCCGTATCGTGCATTGGCAATCGCCGGAGGGCGCGACACTCAATTTTCAAGCGCTCCCTTACGCATTCCCCAGCGAAAGTGCCGGGTGAACCTGCCCGCGCAATTCTTCACCAGCGATTTTTTATGGCTGACGAATGCCATCTTCGCCATCCTGCTGGCGCGCGCGGCATGGTTCGCGCCGTGGAAAAAAATCCTCGGCACGCAGATACGCACCAATGCGCTGGTCGGATTAACGCTGGGCGTGTTCCTGTTCTGGCAACTCAACGCGGGCTTCCGCCCCGGCTATAACCACCACCTGATCGGCGCCACTTTGTTCGTGCTGATGTTCGGCTGGCAGGCCGCCTTTGTCAGCATCTCGTGCATCATGCTGGCCACCTGGCTGCGCACCGGCCTCCCGCTCGCCTCGCTGGGCGTCAACGGCCTGATGATGGTCGCCGTCCCCGTCTATTTCAGCGAATTGATGCTGCGCGTCGTCCAGCGCCACCTGCCCAAAAACTTTTTCATCTTCGTGCTGTGCAACGGATTTTTATGCGGCGGCCTTTCCATGATACTGGTCGTCGCCACCGCCACCGCCCTACTCACCGGACTCAGCCCGAACACCTGGATCAGCGTGCAGCGCAACTACCTCATCGCCGCCCCCATCATCGTCTTCGCCGAAGCCTTCGCCACCGGCGCACTCATCACCGCCTTCGCGGTTGCCAAACCGGAAGCGGTGTTCAACTTCGATGCGGACGAGTATCTGACGGGGAAATAACCCACCGCTCCCGGCCGGTTCACGACACGCGCCCATTCACCTATAATTTGCGCCAAGTCATTCAACAAACCCTTTACTCACATGGATGCCCGCACTTTCCCAGCTGCTCCCGCCCTCTATGATATTGATACCCTGCAAACCATTTCCGACTGGCTCTTCAAGCTGCCGGAACTAAGCACCGCGACTGAACTGGCGGATTTCCCCAGAGCGGTGATGGACAGCTTGAAACCGCTAATTCCGCATCAATCCGCATTCTGGGGCGGAGGGCGTCCATCAACCAACGCAGCAATACTCCATTACGTTTATCTGGTGGATTTGGACATCGCTTCATTGGCAGCGTGGGAGCAATGCAAGGAGCAAGTGGACGATGTGGTTCGCATGTTGGCGGAGAATCAAGGAACCGCAATCGCATTCGGCAATAAAGTGTCTCCAGATCACCCTTTTTATACTCACTTGTATCATCCGTTCGGCATCAATGACGTGTTATCAATTTACCTGTTCGATGCCCAACTCGGCATCTACCACGTTACGTCATTGTATCGAAGCGATGGCAGTTTCTTCACCGAGGCTGAGCGGGGAATTTTTCAGGCCGTTGCACACCATATGATTAGCACCCTGCGCACCTGCCAGATCACCCATATCAAACGCCTCAACGAATCGCCGCTTATCAGCCTAGCCGCCAAGGCTATTGTGGATACCGAAGGCGTCATCCACTTTGCCGAGGATCGCTTGCTTGCCGCATTGCGCTCAGAATGGCCGGACTGGCAAGGCCCGTGGCTGCCGGCCGACGCATGGGACAAGCTTTCCCATAGCGAAGCGCCACAGCAATTTGTCGGCGAGCGTACCGTACTATCTCTGGAAGGCAATGAAACTTTGCGCCTGCTTTCCGCCCGCCCGAAACTGGCCATTGACGAACTGAGCAAGCGCGAGCGCGAAGTCGCCAAACTCTTTGCGTCTGGGCTCAGTAACAAGGAAATTGCGCTGCATCTGGATGTTTCGCCCTCCACCATCCGCAACCAGATAAACACCGCTTACGAAAAGCTGGGGCTCAGCGACAAAGGCGCACTGTCCGCATACCTGAGCCAGTTCTAGCCCCCTCCGATCCACCGCAACCGCCAAGCCTGCACATCGTTGCAGGCTCGTTTCTTTCAGCCCGAGTAGGCATAGACAATTTGCACTATTGTTCCCAGGCGCATGGAAAAGCAACATGCCGTCCGGCAAAACATTGCTTGCTTATCTCACTCATTCAACTTTAATTCAGGATTGAAAATGAAAAAGAAATTTCTCGCCGTTGCCTTGCTTTCCGCTTTTGCTACTCCTGCTTTTGCTGCTGATACCGGTGTGTATATTGCCGGCTCGCTCGGCATGACATCGAACATCAAGGATGTTGACAGCGGTATGTCTTTCGGCGGTTTAGTGGGTTACCAGTTCAATAAAGATTGGGCTGCCGAAGGCGGTTACATTTCACTAATCAGCAAAGCCAATATTAATGGGCTTCCAGCGGGAGGAAAGGCCACAGCCACACTTTCCGGCACCGAATTTGCCGGAATATACAACTATCAGGTCAATGAGCAAACTTCCGTGCTGCTTCGTCTGGGTTATGCGAATACGACAGCCAAAACTGAGGCCACCCTCAATGGAACTCCGTTAAACATTGCCGACTCGACTCTCTCGGGCATATTGATCGGTGTCGGTGTGCAGTACAGCCTAAACCAGCAACTTGCCATTCGTGCAGGATTTAATAGCTACGACTTAAAAGACAGTAAAACAGGCGAGAAACCAAACAACTTCTACGCTGCTGCGGTGTACAAGTTCTAGGCAAAACAAGCTGAGCGCACAACCACGGGGCACCTATGTTTAACAGTTGTCCTGAATTTTTCGTGCCGGATTAACCAAATGGAAAGGAATGCTCCATGCCGAAAATCATTGCCCTCTTGTTCGCGCTGCTCTTATCCGCGTGCGCCACTCCCGCAAAATATTCGGCGCGCCCCGAAACCGGGGCAACACTAAAACAAGCCGTGAATGGCAGCGTTAGCGTCGGCTCATTCACCGCGCCGTCCAGCTTTAACAGCCTGTGCCGTCTTGGAAGCTTTATCACTACGCCCGACTACGCCACTATTTTCTTCATGGAAATGTAAGTTGCACGCAGGTAGCTGTTTCTGTTTTTTGTAACGATTAACTCTAATGACAAAGGGAATTTATGATAATCAAACCGAATCTTCGCAAAACAGCAGAGTTTGGAATCAGCATGACAATATTGTCTGCGCTGATTTTGGCCGGA
>JBBIJL010000060.1:0-11349 GCA_037446005.1 Gallionellaceae bacterium
TGCTCTTCCGATCTCTTGAGAGGGATGCACCACTGTTGTAAATGGCACATGACACGAAGTCGGGCTTGTGGCGAAAGCGACAAAATCACGGGGCGGGGGTGTTTTAAGGGGCAGGTAGAGTAATGCACTCATCATTCCTAAGCCGGACGAGCAGGAATGAAACAATGTTTCACGCGGAGGCGCGGAGAGCGCGGGGAAGAGCTAAAACAAATGGAAACCAATATTCTCCGCGCCCTCCGCGTCTCCGCGAGAGAAAATCTCGTCACGTTTTGACGTCATTTAACTGATAGGTGACTAATGTGCTGGCACTGTATTTGCCTCTGTATCAATCCATGAAACTTCATCTCGATTGGTCTTCCTACGAAACCGCCGGGCAGGGCGATGCCTATGCGGGCATCCCCGCGACGGGCGGCGACTTCGCCAAAGCGGTGGCCGTGTGCATCGGCGACAAGCAATGCCAGCGCAAACCAAAAGGCGTGATGTGCCCCAGCTTCCGCGCTAGCGACGACCCCGCGCATTCGCCCGGCGGCAGAGTAAAAATGCTCAAGGACGCGCTGAATGGCGAATTGGGCGACGATGCTTTTGCCGATGCAAGGCTCGCCGCCGCGATGGAGTTGTGCGTCGGCTGCAAGGGCTGCAAGCGCGAATGCGCCAATCAGGTGGACATGGCCGCGATCAAGATCGAATATCAGGCGCAGCGCAATGCACGGTTGGGTGTCTCGTGGCGCGACAGGCTGGTGGCGGGCTTGCCCGAACAATTGCATCACCGCCAGTTTGTGCGAAACCTGATCCGCTGGCGCAACCGTGCGCCGTGGTTGGCAAAACTGGGTGAAACATTTTTTGGAATTTCGGCCAAGAGGATGTTGCCGGAACCGGCTGCTGTGCCTTATATAAATCCAGACTGTTCCTCCTGCGCAAACCCCTCCCAACCTCCCCTTATCAGGGGAGGAGCCGGCTCGGCTCTCCCCCTGACAAGGGGGAGTTGGAGGGGGTTTGAGCCCTTAATAAATCCCGCCCCCACAATAAACGACAAAGACCTCATCCTCTTCGTCGATACCTTCGCCACCCACTTCGAGCCGGAAATTGCCCATGCCGCGCAGCAAGTGCTGACCGCCGCAGGCTACAACGTCACTACCTTGCAGCCGCTCGCCGATGACGCAGAACCCGAGCGCGCCTTGTGCTGCGGGCGCACCTACCTGTCGCTGGGGCAAGTGGCGGCAGCGCGGCGCGAAGCGCAACGCATGCACCAAGCCTTGCGTCCGGCCTTGGCCGCGGGCACGCCCATCGTCGGTTTGGAGCCTTCGTGCATTTTGTCGTTGCGCGACGATCATCTGAAACTCGGGCTGGGTGTAGACGCGGAGGCCTTGTCCAAACAGGTGTATCTGTTCGAGGAATTCATCGCGCGCGAACATGATCGCAAACGCTTCACGCTCGAATTCAAAGCGCTGCCGCCCGGCAAAACGCTGGTACACGGACACTGCCACCAGAAAGCCGTCGGCGCGATGAAGTCGCTGCGCAAAGTGCTGCGGCTGATTCCCGAATTTGATTTTGACTTTATCGAGGCCAGCTGCTGCGGCATGGCGGGCAGCTTCGGGCTGGAGGCCGAGCACGCCGCCATCTCTATGCAAATGGCCGAACTCGACCTGCTGCCCGCCCTGCGCGCCGCGCCCGAGGCCGCCATCCTCGCCAACGGTTTTTCCTGCCGCCACCAGATACGCGAAGGTGCGGATAGGCAAGCGCGGCATGTAGCGTTGCTGTTGCGCGACGCGCTCAAGGAGGCGACACCATGCTGAACGGCGCGCTGCTCGGGCTGATGCGCCAACTCGGCTTGGATATCATCACATTGACCGAAGAACTCAACGAGACCGAATTTTTCTCCAGCCGCCTGACGCGCAGCGAAACTCTGAAGCTATTGGGCAGCATGGCGCAGACCGCCGCCGAAATACCTGCGGAAGTGCGTGATCGTATGCCGCAGATCGACTGGGCCGCATGGACAGAATTGTCGGGCAAGCTCGCCCGACCGGCGCAATATCCGTTTCAGATCTGGGTCGCCATCAAAGAACTCACGCCGATGACCGTGCAGCAGCTGAACGACTATAAGCGCGTGCAACCGAAACTATTCTCACTCGCGCCGTGATACTTGAGATCGGCACCATCTCCGTGTATTCCCGGTTAAAGTCAGGTTAAATCGGTTGGACAAGGAATCGTCCGAGCGTAAACTGCGCGCACAAAAAATATCATTATTTCCCCGGGAGAATGCGGCGTGAGATACGAACAAGATCGGAATGTGAGCGCGGAGATACTGCGCTTGCTCATTCAGAAGATGGGGGCACATCCGGCGGCGTTCACGCCGCTGAACTACACGGTCTGGTACGAGTACCTCACCGGCATCAACCCGGCATTGAGCGAGGCGCTGACCAAACTGCTCGACAGCGGCAGCACACTCGATGACAAAGCCATCGAAAAACTCTATACCAACCACATCTCCGCATTCGACGCGGACGCGCAACACGAGGGGCTGCAACTGCTGCTGGGAAAAATCGCTGGGTTCACTGCGGAGACAGACAAACAGGCGGGGCAATTCGGGGACAGTCTGCAGGCCTACGGCGACACGCTGAAACAAAGTCTGGACGCACCCAAGCTGGGCGCGCTGATCAACAACATGGCGGGCGACACGAACAAGATGCGCGGCTTGATGCAAAGCCTGCAATCGGAACTGGCCGCCAGCCAACAGCAAGTGGAGAAACTGCACAAAGAGCTTCAGTCCGCGCGCGGGGAGGCGCTGATTGATCCGTTGACCGGCATCCTCAACCGGCGCGGATTCGAGGGCGCATCCAAGAAAACTTTCGACGACCAAGCCGCGCTCGACAAAGGCGTTTGCCTGTTGATGGTGGACATCGACCACTTCAAAAAGATCAACGACACTTACGGCCATCTGTTCGGCGACAAAATCATTCGCGCCATCGCCGAAACGCTCAAATCCAAAGTTCGCGGGCAAGATGCGGTGGCGCGGCTGGGCGGCGAAGAGTTCGCGGTATTGCTGACCGAAACAGACGAGGCGGGAGCCCGCATCGTGGCCGAGAGCGTGCGGCAGAGCATCGAAAGAGGCAAGGTGCGCCGCCTCGATACTCAGGATGTCATCAGCGGGATCACCATCTCCATCGGCATCGCTAAGTACGCCATCGGCAAGAGCATCGTCGATATGCTCGACCAGGCCGACAAGGCGCTCTATGTTTCCAAACAGCAGGGCAGAAACAGAACCACCCTGTTCGCCCCGGCGTAAATCATCAACCAACCCCGCAATCAACCGCGGCTCTGGGTTTCCTCCGCACTGAACAGCAGCATCGTCACTTCGCCGTCGATGTCGGTAATCTCCGCCGAGCGTATCTTGCCGTTGTCGTGGTAGGTGTAGTCGTGCTTCAGCTCGATTTCGCCGTAGGCGATTTTTTCCAATGCGGTGAGGCGATCCTGCGCATCAAAGTAGCCGCGAAAGAAAGTGTTGCGGTTCTCCACTTCGGCGGGCTGCAACTCATTGACCAGTTTGAACGGCAGTTTGACTCCGGTGTAGCTTACAAAAAACCTGAGCGCCCCCCGCCCTTCGTTGCTCGTGATACTCATGGATATCAGGCACGCAACAGTGCTTTGGCGAGTTTCTCGGAAAGCTGCTCGGCGGTGAATTGCGGCTCGTTGGGCGGATACATCTCGTCTTCGATGAAGTTGAAGCCGCTGTCCTTGGCCAGCGTGAGCAGTTCGCGCACCTTTTGGCAGGCGAGGAGTTTCTCTTTCAACTCGGAATTGGTTCTGGCCTTGTCGGAAAATGCTTTGATGTCTTTGATCGCCATGTGTGTCTCGCTTATTTTGGAGTAAATAAAACAACGGGACAGGTTTGTCCCGACATTGTCGGTTGAAGTGCGTGTTTATTCAGCCTTGAGTATGCGGCAGCAAATTCCGTGCCTTGCGGCGGTTCAGCGGCAGAGCCGCTCGAACTCCTGCACGGGAACCGGTTTACCGAAGAAATATCCCTGAAATTTGCTGCACCCGTACTGGGTGAGGAAGGCGAGTTGCTGGTCGGTCTCTACGCCTTCGGCGACGACTTCCAGACCGAAGTTGTTGGCGATGTTGATGATGGTGCGCACCATGACGCTGCTGTTTTTGTCGCGCGGAATGTCGCGCACGAAGGACTGGTCGATCTTGAGCTGCTCCAGCGGCAGGTGGGTGAGATAGGCGAGCGAGGAATAGCCCGTGCCGAAATCGTCCATGGCGAAACGGATACCGATGTTGCGCAACTCCCGCATCTTCTCGATGGCCTCTTCGACATCGTGCAGGATGAAACTCTCGGTCAATTCCAGTTTGAGTTGCGCGGGGCGGATGCCGGATTTCTCGATGGCATCCTTTACCTGCTCGACGAAATACGGCTGGCTCAACTGGCGCGGGCTGACGTTCACCGCAAGGCGTATCTTGCGCATCACCGGATCCATCTCCCATATTTTCAACTGCGCGCAGGCTTGCTCGATCACCCAGTCGCCGATGGGCAGAATCATGCCGATCTCTTCCGCCAGCGGGATGAACTGCGCGGGCGACACCATGCCGCGCTGCGGATGTTGCCAGCGGATCAGCGCTTCCGCGCCGACTATCCTGCCTGCCTCATCCACCTGCATCTGGTAATACAGCATGAGCTGCTTCAGGCGCAGCGAAGCGCGCAGGTCTTTTTCCAGTTCGGCGCGGTATTCCATCTCGGCCTGCATGGCCGGGTCGAAAAAACACACCTTGTTGCGTCCAGTGGTTTTGGCCTGATACATGGCCAGATCGGCCTGCTTGAGCACCTCTTCCAGGCTGCTCTGGTGGCCGCGAAACAGGCTCACGCCGATGCTGGGCGAACTGTTGTGCTCGAAGCCGTCGAGTTGGTAAGGCTGGCTCAGTTCGGCGCGGATTTTCTCGGCGATCATCTCGGACTGTGTTGCCGCGTCCTGCGCAAAACTGTTCAGCGATTCGAGCGCCACCACAAATTCGTCGCCGCCCAGACGCGCCACCGTGTCGCCCTCGCGCACGTTGCGCGTGAGACGGTTAGCGACCTCTTTCAGCAGCAGATCGCCGACGTCGTGCCCCTGCGTGTCGTTGAGCGTCTTGAAATTGTCCAGGTCGATGAACATCAGCGCGCCGAATTTTCCGCTGCGCGCGCTGATGGACATGCTTTGCGCCAGACGTTCGTGCAACAGGCGGCGATTGGGCAACTGGGTGAGCGAGTCGTAAAACGCCAGACGGTGGATTTCCTCCTCGGACTGTTTGCGCAGGGTGATGTCCTGCACCATAAACAGCACGACATGCTCCTCGCCCATCTGCGCCAGCGAAATATCGGCGAGATAAGCGTGCGCCGCTCCCGCGTGCGTATGCTCGAAGCCGTAATCGTTGCACGGTATGCGGCTGTCCAGCACCTCGAGTATTTTGCCGTCCAGCGCGGCGACATCGAGAAATGCACCCAGCGTCTTGCCTTGCCACAATGTGCTTCTGGATAAATTGAACATGCGCAGCACCGCATTGTTGGCCAGCCGCACCTTGCCGCGCGCATCCAGCACGATGAAGCCGATCGGCATATTGCTCACGATCTGCTCGGTGTAGCTGCGCGCCAGCAGCAGCGCCTTGTGCTCGGCATGGAAGTAGGTATCCAGCGCCAGCCCCATGTCGAAGAACACCATCTTGAGCAGCGCTTTGCACGCGGCCTGTCCGCGTCCGGGATCGGCGGCGCAGTGCTCCAGCACCAGCGGCATGACCTCGCTCAGATATTTGCAGTACGCGCTCAGGTACCACTTGGGCGTGAGGCCGACGCGCTGGTGCACGATGCCGATATGCAGACGGTTTTCCACATAGGCCAGATCGTAAGTACCGGAGGTAAGCTGACCGAAATACACCGCCTGCGCATTTTTCAGGCGCGCCAGTTTCGCTTCGTCGCCCAGCAGCGGGCGTATCTCGGGGAATTGCAGCAGGTGCGCGTAGAACACCTCGGTCAGTTGCCCGCGATGCGTCTCCAGCATGTCGTGCAGCGACTTGAGCAAAGCGGCATCTTTCCCGTCAAACGACAGGAAGGCCTGACGTCTGGCAATCTCGGCGGCGTCGATGCCGATTTCGGCGAGGATGGAGGGGAGGTCGCGCATGATTTATATCTGTTTCACTTTAATGTTGAGCGTCTGGATGCGATAGGCGATCTGTCTCGGCGTCATATCCAGCAGACGCGCGGCCTTGGCTTGCACCCAGCCCGCCTGTTCCAGCGCGGCGATGACTTTCTCGCGTTCATCCAGATTCGGGTCGTCGAGATCGAGGCTCTGAATCGGGCCACGACTGTTGGAAATCTTCTCGTCGATACCGGTGAGCAAAATGGCGTCGCGGTCAATCACGTTGCCTTCGGTCATCACGGCGGCGCGTTCCAGGCAGTTCTCCAGTTCGCGCACGTTGCCCGGCCAGTCGTGGTGCATCAGCACGCGCAATGCGGCCTCGGTGAGGCTGAGTTCGCGGCCCTGTTGCGTGCCGACTTTCTCCACCAGAAAACGCGCGATGTCGGGGATATCTTCCATGCGCTCGCGCAGCGGCGGCAGGTATAGCGGCATCACGTTGAGGCGGTAATACAAGTCCTCGCGGAAACGGCCTTTTTCCACTTCGGCCTCCAGATCGCGGTGCGTCGCGGCCACCACGCGCACATCGACTTTGACCGTGCGGGTGCCGCCGACGCGTTCCAGCTCACCCTCCTGCAGCACGCGCAATAATTTGGCCTGGAAGGAGGCGGAGATTTCGCCGATTTCGTCGAGGAATACCGTGCCGCCCTCGGCCTGCTCGAAGCGCCCTTTGCGCTGCGCCACCGCGCCGGTGAACGAGCCTTTTTCGTGGCCGAACAATTCCGATTCCAGCAGCGTTTCCGGCAGCGCCGCGCAGTTGAGTTTGACGAAGCTGCCGCGCGCTCTGGGCGAGTTGTAATGGATGGCGTTGGCGATGAGTTCTTTGCCGGTGCCCGTCTCGCCGCGTATCAGCACCGTGGTGTTCCACTTCGCCACCAGCCGCACTTGCTCGAAGATACGGCGCATGGATTGGGTGTGGCCGATGATGTTGTCGAAACCGTATTGCCCGCGCACGGTGCGGCGCAGCACATCGCGTTCTTCGGCAATTTCCTGTTTCTCCTGCGCCACCTCCTGTGACAGGCGCACGCTCTGGCCGATCAGGTTGCCGACCATTTCGAGGAAGCGCTGGTACTCGTCCAGTTGTTTGCCGATGCCGGGCGCGGGTTGCGCGGCCAGCACGCCGACCACTTTCTTGCCCATGCGTATCGGCACGCCGACGAACGCGCCCTGCGGGTTGTAGATGCCGAGGCGCGAGAGGAAGCGAGGCTCATCCATGATGCACTCGACCACGATGCTGTTGCCGGTCTTGAGGATGGTGCCGACCACGCCCTCGCCGGGCAGGTAGCTGACTTCTTCGGTCACGGTGTCCGACACGCCATACACCAGCGACACCTGCAATTCTCCGCTGGCGGCATCGAACAGGCTGACCATGCCGCGCTCCAGCGCCATGCCTTCGTGCAGCGCGTTCAGCACGCCATCGAGTGTTTGTTTGAAATTGAGCGAGTGCGACAGCACGCGGCTCACCTGGTACAGCGTCTCCAGTTCGGCGTGCAGCAGTTCGAGTTCTTCGCGCGGATCAGACATGCTTGCCTCCCGCCGCATAGGGGAGTTGCACGCGCACGCGGCAACCCGTGTGATAGCCGGGGTCGATGTCGATGGTGCCGCCGTGGCGGCTCACCACATCCTGCGCCATGGCGAGACCCAGCCCGAGGTGCTGCCGTGCCGCGCCTTTGGTAGTGAAGAACGGCTGGAACACCTTGTAGCGCAACTCTTCGGCGATGCCGGATCCGCTGTCCTCGACGAACACTTCGGTGCAATCGGAACGCGGCGTGCAGACAATGCGCAGCTCACGCTTGCCGCCGCGCCGCTCGTTCACCGACTCTATGGCGTTGGTGATGAGCTGCTTGAACAAATTGGATAACTGCACTGCGTCTCCTGAAATTACGGCGGACTTTTCCGCAGGCAGCCACTCCACCACCATGCCCGCACCAAGCAGGCTGGCGGTGGTAAGTTTGAGCACATCGGACACTACTTCGTTGAGATCGACGGGCTGCATTGTTTCGCCGCCCTGATTCGGAATACAGGCGCGCAATGTTTCCAGCGCGATGCGGCTTTGGCGCATCGCCTCTTCCAATGCGGCTGCGGCGGGCAGTTCGCCGCCCTGCTCGCGGCGGCGCTCCAGCATATGGGTGGCCGCACTCAGCATATTGAGCGGGCCTTCGAGTTGGTACACCGCTCCCGCCAGCGTCTCGCGCAAGCCCTGGATACGTTCCTGCTCGGACAGCAGCGCGCGCAGGCTGTTAATGCGCAGCGCTTCCTGCTGGCGTTTGAGTTCGCTGATGTCCTGAATGGTGAGCAGCAGGTAGTGGCGGCGCAGCGGTTCGTAAAACGCATCCGCGCCGACATCGTGCTCTTCGAACCACGACACCGCGCAGGAAAACCAGCGCGATGCCTTTTTTGAAGTTTCGATGCACACCTCGCGCGCGGCGATGTTGCGGTGCTTGTCGTAGGCTTTCTGAAATGCCTCGCCCATTTGCGCACGCAGCGCGGCGAGGATTTTGAGCGCGGGTTCCTTGCCGAGGTCGCCGATGAGTTTTTTGTATTCCTGATTGTCGAGCAGCACGCGCTCTTTTTCGTCGAGCAGCACGATGGCGACCTGCGCCGCGTCCACCACCGATTCGATCAGCGTCTTCTGGTTTTGCACCTGCCGCTCCAGCCGGTGCACTTCGGTCACGTCGCGCTGCATGCCCAGAAAGTGCGTGGTCATGCCCTCCTCGCCCACCACCGGCGTGATGGTGACATCGGCCAGATAACGGCTGCCGTCGCGGCGCTTGTTCACCAGCAGGCCGTTCCACGGGCGCTGGCGCTGAATCTGCGCCCACAAAGTTTCGTACACCAGCTTGGGGGTCACGCGGTACGACAGGATGGACTCGTTGTGCCCCACGATTTCGTCCTGCTCATAGCCGGTGGTGCGCAGGAACGCGGCGTTGGCATACAGGATATTGGCGCGCGCATCGGTGATGGAGATCGCCAGCGCGGCCTGCTCGACCGCCTGCCGGAAGATATGCGGCGGCACGTCTTGTGCAGAGCTGCTTGTGGTAACGGGTGGCTTGGCCATTTTGGTTTCGCTCTTTGAATGATGACAAAGATTCAGCAATAAGCATGCCCGTCATCCGCTGTGTGGCAAAAACTCTGGCGCAACAAAGGGAAATGTCATCTTTGCTACATCGGCGCAGCGCATGATCTGACAACGACAAATATTTTTGCGCACCCGTCTGGTGCGCGAATGCACCAAACGCCTGATTCCGTGCATTCCAGATTTTTACGCCACCGCTGGCACGACGCTTGCAAGTGACGGGGCAGGAGAAAATGGATATGAGCGAATACCTGTTGCTGATGCTTTCCACCGTACTGGTGAACAACGTAGTGCTGGTGAGGTTTTTGGGGCTGTGCCCGTTCATGGGCATCTCCAAGAAAATGGATACCGCGTTGAGCATGGGCTTGGCCACCACCTTTGTGATTACCTTCACCACCGCCGGATCGTGGCTGCTGGAACACTGGCTGCTGATTCCGCTGGGCATCGAGTACCTGCGCATCCTCACCTATATTCTGGTGATCGCCGCCACGGTGCAATTCACCGAGATGGTGATCCGCAAAGTCGCTCCCGCGCTGTATCAAGTGCTGGGCATTTATCTGCCGCTGATTACCACCAACTGCGCCGTGCTCGGTTTGCCGCTGCTCAACGTGCAAGAGAAAAGCAATTTCATTGTCAGCTTCATTGTCGGCTTCGGTTCTTCGATCGGCTTCACTTTGGTGCTGGTGCTATTTGCCGGGTTGCGCGAACGCATCGCACTGGCCACCGTATCGGCCACTTTCGCCGGAGCACCTATCGCTTTTATTACCGCGGGATTGCTGGCCTTGGCGTTCATGGGTTTTGCCGGGCTGGTTCCGCATTGATTTAGGAGCAGAGGAAAGAAAATGATTTCTGCATTGGTGAGTTTGACGGTTCTGGGTTTGGTGCTGGGGTTGATCCTCGGCGTGGCCGCGCGCGTATTCAAGGTCGAGGGCAACCCGCTGGTCGATGAGCTGCTGGGCATACTGCCCGGCTCGCAATGCGGGCAATGCGGCTTCCCCGGTTGCGCGGGTGCGGCGCAGGCGCTGGCCAGCGGCGGCGCGCCGGTGACCTTGTGCCCGCCGGGTGGACGCGCGGTAGCCGAGGCGCTGGCCGCCAAGCTGGGTGTCGATGCCGATCTTTCCGGCGTGGCCGACAGCGGGCCGCTGGTCGCCGAAGTGAAAGAAGAAATCTGCATCGGCTGCACGCGCTGCTTCAAAGTGTGCCCCACCGACGCCATCATGGGCGCGGCGCAGCAAATTCATTCCGTGTTCCGCGAAGCCTGCACCGCCTGCGGCAAATGCGAAGCGGTGTGCCCCACCGAGTCGATCAAATTGCAGCCGGTTCCGGTCACGCTGCAATCGTGGCATTGGCATAAACCCTTGGCGGGGGAGGCAGCATGAAGCTATTTGATTTGCGCGGCGGCGTACACCCGGAAGGCCGCAAGGACTTGTCGGCGCAGCGCCGCATCCGCGTGCTGCCCCTGCCCCAAAAACTCTATGTGCCGTTGCAACAGCACATCGGCGCGCCCGCCACACCCGTGGTGAAAGTGGGCGAGCATGTGTTGAAAGGCCAACTCATTGCCGCCGCGCAGGGCGCGGTGTCCTCGTCTATTCATGCACCAACCTCCGGCATGATTGCCGCGCTCGGCGATTTTCCGGCGCCGCATCCCTCCGGTTTGCCCGTTCCCACCATCACGCTGGAAAGCGACGGGCGGGATGAGTGGATAGCGACCGAGACGCTGGACGATCCGTTCGCACTTGCCCCCGAAGACATCGCCGCGCGCGTGGCGGCGGCGGGTATCGTCGGCCTCGGCGGCGCGACTTTCCCGGCAGCGCTCAAGCTTAACCTCAGCCGCAGCAGCGGCGTGCAGACGCTGATTATGAACGGCGGCGAATGTGAGCCGTATCTCACCTGCGACGACCGCATTATGCGCGAGCGTGCCGCCGAGATCGTCGAGGGTATCCGTCTGATTGCCACTGCGGTGGCCGCCCAGGAAGTGCTGGTCGGCATCGAAGACAACAAACCCGAAGCCATCGCCGCGATGCAAGCCGCCGCGCATGGTACGGCAGTCAAAGTCGTGACGATGCCGAGCATGTACCCGATGGGCTCGGAGAAACAAATTATTCAAGT
>JBBIJL010000061.1:0-11075 GCA_037446005.1 Gallionellaceae bacterium
GATGAGCTGCCAGTCCGCATTGATCGTCGCATCGCCAGCGCAGGGCTCGAAGCGGATAGTGCGACCGCGCAACGCCATTTGGCTGGAATGCAATTCGTCGCAGAAGGCATTGAGGTCGCCGACCTGCCAGTCCATCTTGCTGCTCTGGTATCCGATACGCTCTTCGGCAAGCACGTTGTCCATCAGATGCGCCAGTTGGCGCACGGCCAGCATGATCTTGTTGATGCGCGGCAACCACTCCGGTTTTTCCCCGGCAGCCAGCACATTCAGCATCTGCGCGGTATTGCCGATCACCGCGACCGGACTGCGCAGCTCGTGCGCCATCAGCGTCAGCAAATTGTCCTGCACCCGCCGCCTCTCCACTTTCTGGTTAAGCGACATCTCCAGCAGCTTCTTGGCATCGCCCAGTTCGCGGGTTTGTTTGGCGATTTCCTGCGCCTGCCAATTCCGGGCTTTCTGCACGGAGTCGGCCATCGAATTAAATTGCGCGGCAAGCTGCGCAACTTCACCGCCGCCCGTCTCCAGCGCCGCAGGCGCAAAATTTCCCTGCGCGATGCGCGCGGCAGCTCCGGTCAGCGTCGCCACCGGCTTGATCACCAGACGATGCAAAGTAAACGCCAATACCAGCAGAATACCCAGCACCGTAGCCCCCAGCACCAGCGCAATCTCCAGAAAATCCCGCTGCGGCAGCAGCACACCGAGATCGAGCAGCGTCACGTCGTACCAGCCCACCTCCGGCAAAGCCGCCACACCGGCCAGATAGCGCTTGCCATTGATATGCACCAGCTTGGTGGGCACGGTTTTTCCGTCTGCGGCAACTTGCGCGACGGCCTCGCGTACCCAGGCCTGATCTCCCGAATTATCCAGCAACCGGTCTATCGTCCTGCGTTTGTCGGCGGATTTGGTGAAGCTGGAAAAGTCGATGTATTGCACATCGCGGTAGATCTGAATCGCGCCGGCGCTATCCACAAACAAGTTGGTAATACCGGGCTGGTTGATATCCGCCACATTGCGGATGAAATCAGTTAAATCCAGCCCGGTGCCGATTACGCCGAGCACTTTGTCGCCGTCGCGCAACAGCACATTGATCCACACTTTGGTTACCCCCAGCTTGGCGTCGGGATCCACATTGATGCGGTACGGCTGCGGATTTTTGATGGTGGCATAAAACCACTCGTCGCCGGGTTTGTCGGCCTTCAGTGTGTAGCGCAATTCCCTGCCCGCATATTGCGCACTGGCATCGTTGAAGTAGTAATGCCCCGACTCGGCAAGTGCCAGAAAAAAGCTCCCGTCCTGAAAGTTCCGCCGGAATTTTTCCATTTCGGCCAGCGCCGCCGTGCGCAACTGCGCATCGTTCTCGTTCACGGCCCATTGCTTGATGATGGCGCTGTCCGCCATTTGTCGCGCCAGCGCCACTTCGCGGATCAGCGGCTGCAAAGTACGCGCCTTATCGTAAAGCACCTGCTTTTCGGCAAAACGCGTGCCGATGCGGTTAACCACACGTTCGGCCACGCTATCGAACACGCCCCAGATCACCAGCGCGAACGACAACGACGCGGTGCCGATAATCAGCAAAAACCGGGTTTGCAGATTCATACCGCGCAGCAACGCTTGCAGATTAAACAATTGCGTGCGTAAATTAGGCATCGAAATACATCTCCAGAGTCGAAACAGATGGCACGCATTATCGTTGTAGAAGATGACCTTGCCCAGCAGGAAGAAATTATCGCCTTCCTCGTTCACGCCGGACACGAAGTCAAAGGAGCCGAGAGCGGAATAGCGCTCGACCGTTGCCTGCAGCGCTTCACCCCCGAGATCGTCCTGCTCGATTACAACCTGCCGGGAGAAAACGGCGCGGAAATAGCCGCGCGTTTGCGCGCCAAATTAAAGCTGGCGGTCGGCATCGTCATGATTACGGCTCGCGGCCAATCCGCCGACCGCATCGAATGCCGCCACGCCGGCGCGGACGACTATCTGGTCAAACCGATCGACTTCAACGAAATGCTGGCCGCGATCGACAACCTGCTGCTGCTGGCGGCTTTCCAGGTGGCGAAAGCGCACATCTGGAAGCTGTACCTGTCGCGCGCCGAACTGCTGCCGCCGCATAGTCCGCCCATCCCGCTGGTCGGCTCGGAAGTCCTGTTGCTGGCCGCGCTGGCCAAGGAAGAACACCACATCGCCAGCCGGGAAAAACTGATCCGCGCCTTGGGCAAAGACCCGGAAACCTACGACCCGCGCGCCCTTGAGGCCAACATCAGCCGCCTGCGCCGCAAACTCCCCGCACTGGAAAACGGTCGCGACCTGCTGCAAGCCTTGCGCGGCAACGGCTACCAATTCCTGCGCCCGCTGCAAATCACCAAGTAGGCCGAATCGCCTCCGGTCCGTTCATGTTCCTGTCACATGAACGGACTACTATTGCGCGTATGGCTCAGTACAAAAATTCAGAGCGGTTGGTTATCTTTGATGCCGATGGCACGACCGTTGACGCATTCCATGCCATCGAGATGGCTTTCCTGCAACACGGCATGGACATTGGCGACATTGATCGCTTCCAGAAACGCCGCAAGCTATTCAAATTCCTCGGCGGCCTGCGCGAGTTCCCGACAAATCTGCGTCATCAATTCGGCAAGCAAAGCCGCAAACAACTGCGCGAAACACTGACCGAGGTCTATCGCCACGAGGCGCGATTATTTCCGGGCATCGACTCGCTGCTGCGCAACCTGCTGGCCACCCCGGACATCCGCGTGGGTCTGGTGACCCGCAATGTGACGATAGATCCCGAAAAAACTTTGAAATGTCTTTTTCAACGCCACGGGATCGACATAGACGAGTTCGATTACTTTGCCTGCATTCCGCTCAGGGAAGACAAGACCGGACATTTGCGGTTTGCGCGCAAATCCTTTGGCATCAATCCCGCGCGCGCGTATGCCTGCGGGGACGAGCACAGCGATTATCTTGCGGCAATCGGCGCCGGCATGCACCCCTTTGTCGTGTCCTACGGCTTCGAGAACGCGACCCGCCTCACCAAGAAATTTGAAGTGCCCGACGAAGTCATCTCAATCTCCCCGCCGGAGTTTATTCACCGCTTGGGACACGCCTTGAATCTCACCTGCGACGCGCAACCTTTGCATTTGGTCAGTCAGAAACTCATTGCGCTTTAAGCGGTGACACCGCCCCGCGCACGGGGTCGGCTAAATTGATACCCGCCCGGACTGGGTTCGGCTAATCAGTTCACTCCGCTCGCCAGCGCTTTGCGATACAAGGGAATGTAGCCGCCATACAGATTTTCTTCAGGGGCGCGGTTCAACTGCTTTTTATCCACCATCAGCAGCTCCATCCCCATCTCGTTCTCTGCCAATTCCATCCAAACAAGTTCAACTTCCTCGGGCTGGGAAAGATTGTGGCTCATGACATCTCCTTTCGAATTGAGTAAAAACCGCATCGGCCGGAATCGAGTGTAATCAATAAAAATTAAGAATATATGACTTGGCGGCACTCCCTGCATTGCGCGCGGCGCACCCCTCGGCGGCGCTTGTTTGGGGGATCAGCAGAAGCGCAAATTTAGCCTCTTGTTGCGAACTTGAATCGGAGTAAACTTTTACGCATGAACACGCTACGCCGCTCACTCTTGCTTGCGATCATCTTGCTGTTCGCCATGCGCGCAGCGGGGGCGGCGACATACTCCGATACGGCCACGACCTTCAACTGGGTAGACGCCTCCAGCCATACCAAGCTGGGGCCCGCAACGGGCGGCATCTATTCCCCGCTCTACAAATTCAGCAACACCGGCGGCTGCGGCACCACCCAGCCCAACATCAACGACACCCTGTCGGACAACATCCCGATCGGTTTCACCTTCATGTATGCCGGGGTAAATTTCACCCAGGTGCGCGTCATGAGCAACGGCCGCTTGCAGTTCAATAACAACACTACCTGCGGCAATGGCAGCCCGGTGACGCAACTGCCGTACCCCAACGCCGGGCTGAATTACACCATGCGCATTTACGGCGGCGACCTCGACCCTTCGCTCGCATCCGAACTCGGGGGCGGCTACACCACCAGTTGCACGAGCCGTGCGAGTTGCTATGTGAGCTATGCCACCACAGGCAGCGCCCCCAACCGCAATTTCATTGTCACCTGGAACAACGTACCGGAATGGACCAACGCCAGCTCGGCCACCGGCAACTATAACGTGCAAGTCATCCTGCACGAGAACGGCGAATTCATTTACCAATACGGCGCCAACACGCCCGGGCCCGGCAATGCCGCCGCACAGATCGGCTGGCAGGCCGACAGCAACGACTATGACGTAGCGGGGGTGGGCTACCCCGCCGCCAACAGCGCACTCAAGTTTTATATCGCACGTCCGGTGGCGGAATACCGCATGGAGCAGTCGAGTTGGAACGGCACTGCGGGTGAGGTGCTGGACACCAGCGGCAACGCGGAACACGGCACGGCGCTCGTGAGCGGCGCAACGACACGCCCTGCCGAAGTCGCGGGAGGCAAAGTCTGCCGCGGGGCACAAATTGCCAACAACACAACCGCCGCACTCATCAGTGCGATCAACACCGGCATCGCCGTCCCCACCTCAGTAGGCGGCGTCGGCACCATCACCTTCTGGTACAACAATGCCAGCAATACCCCCAACGTCACCCGCGTGTTATTCGATGCCGCCACGGTCAACAACCGTCGCTTCTACCTTTCGCGCTCGAACACGAATGCCCTGAGTTTTGTCGTCACCGACAGCGGCAACACCCACCGCACGGTCACCACTGCCAACAATGTCCTGCCGACCACCGGCTGGTCGCATATCGCCGTCTCATGGAACTTCAACAATCTGGCCGCCGCGAACAGCGACAGGTTGCGCATCTGGGTAAACGGGGTATTGCTGCAAACCACGGCCTTCACCACCGCCAATACGATTTCAGCACAGATCAATACGCTTTATATCGGCGACAACCGCAGCAGCGTCAGCACCGTGGTACGTTCGGCCGGCAACCCCGGCGGAAGTAACGCCACCCTCGACGAATTCCGCATCTACAACTACGAAGGCGGGCTGGCGCTCGTTCAGCGCGACATGAACCAGGCCGGCGCCTGTCTCGACCACTACGCCATCACCCACTCCGGCACCGGCCTGACTTGCATGCCCGCCGCCGTCACCGTCACCGCCCACGACAGCGGCCACGGGCTGGTCACCATGCCCAACAACACGACCAGCGTCATGCTCAGCACCAGCACCGGCCAGGGCGACTGGACCTTGATCAGCGGCTATGGCGCACTCGACAACGGCACCGCCAACGACGGCATCGCCACCTACGTGTTCAACGGAGAATATCAGGCGGTGTTCGGGCTGACGCACGGCACGGCGGGCACGGTCAACATCAACGTCACCGATGGCCAGACTGTCGAGAGCGCCAGCGAGGATCCAGCGCTCACCATTTCCGACTGCGTCAGCAACTTCAACGCCTGCCACAACTATGCCGGCAGCAATTGTTCTGCAGCAAGCGGAAAACTCTACACGCGACTCGGCGGCGCCTCTTTCGCCACCGACCTGGTTGCACTGGACGCTGCGGGCAACGTCAACACCTCATTCACCGGGCAAGCCGTGGTGTCGTTGATCGCGCGCGCGGCGACGGGCACAGTGGACGCACAGCGCTGCTTTACGCCCGACTACACGCAAGTGCTGGACAATGCCGCGACGAATTTCACGGCGGGCAAACTCACCGTCAACGCCAGCGTGGCTGACGCCCATCGCGACGCGCGCATCAAAGTGGTGTGCGATGCCGCCAACTGCCCGCCCTCCGGCATGACCTGGTGCAGCACGGACAACTTCGCCATCCGCCCGCAAAGCTTTACCGTCACGGCCAATCTGGGCGGCCCGAAACTCAAAGCAGGACTGCCCTTCACCCTCACGGCAGACAGCGGCGTGACCTCCGGCTATAACGGCACCCCGGTTCTGGATACCGCCAACCTGCGCGACCATACCAACGCAACAGTCGGCTCCCTCACCGGCAGTCTCGCGGCGGCGACCGACGGCAGAAATTCCATCGGCACCTTTTTCTACCACGATGTCGGCACGATTTCGCTGCTTGCCGATGCCGTGACCGACAGCGGCTTTACTGCGGTGGATCAGCCCAACGATTGCGTGAGCGGCAGCACCTCAAACTCCGCGAGCGGCGGCAAATTTGGCTGCAACATCGGCTCCGCAAGCACCAGCGCCTTCGGCCGCTTCTACCCCGATCATTTCACCTACGTGGCGACCCTCACCCCCGCGTGCGTAGCCGGCGGCTTCACCTACATGGATCAGCCCGCACTCGGCATCAACCTGACGCTGGAAGCGCGCAGTTTCGCCACTGAAATTGTCACAGCGCGCTACACCTCCGGCTACAGCACGCTGGGCTCATTCAGCATCACCGGGGATAACGCCGGGGCAGCGGTTGCGCTTGCGCGCCTCACGCCGGCTTTGCCCGCCTTTACCTGGACTAACGGCAGCTACACGCTGAACGCCAACTACGCCTTCGGCAAAAACCCGGCAGCGGACGGCCCTTACGACAGCTTCGCCCTGCTCGCCAACGTCAACGACCCGGACGGCGTCGCGATAGTGGGCGGCAACAGCAGCAACACCACCCGCGTGCGCTACGGCAAATTGCGTTTGCAGAACAGCCACGGCTCGGAACTGCTGTCCCTGCCGGTCGTGCTGCAAGCCCAATACTGGGCGAACGGCAGCTGGCTGACCAACACGCTGGATAACTGCACAACCATCCCCGCTTCCGGCGTGCGCATGGATGGCTACACCAAAAATCTCACCGCCTGCGCGACGATCCTGACGCCCTCCGGCACGTGGACGCTCGCGGGCGGCGCATTGGGCGGCGGAGCGCGCTTATCCCCGCCGGGATCGCTGCACACCGGCAGCGTCGATCTGACGGTGAATACCGCAGCGGCATCCGGCAACACCTGCCTGTCCGCCACGCCCAGCGCCGCCACCAATGCCAACCTGCCGTGGTTCACCACCAACAGCGCACGCGCCACCTTCGGCGTGTACAAAGGCAACAACGAATTCATTTATCTGCGCGAGAGCTACTAAAGGGCATCTCTAAAGCAGAAAGGGCATAACAATGCTGACCTTCCTGAGCGTGGCCTTATTGATCTACGGTTCCATGCACTTGTATGTGCTCGGCAGAGTGTGGCTGGCCGTGCCGCATTCGTCCGGCTGGAGCGTGACACTGACACTGGCGGGCATCGCTCTGACTCTTTCGCCGCTACTCGTCTGGTATCTGGAAAGGCACAGCTGGCACCGCGCCACCGTCACCGCCGCCTGGGTGAGTTACACGTGGATGGGCTACCTGTTCCTGTTTCTGTGCATCGGGCTGGCCTTCGATCTCGGTCATGCGCTCGCCACACTGCTGCATGTGCATTGGCCGCTGGGCGCGGTGCTCACCTTGCGGGTAGTGGGGTTGCTCGCCTTGGCCGCCTGGGGCTACGGCCTGCTCGAAGCGCGCCAGATACGGGTTGAAGCGATCCGCATCAGTACGCCCAAGCTCGCTTCCGGCCGCGTCACCATCGCACAGATTTCCGACCTGCATCTCGGCATCATGCTCAACGAACAGTTTCTCGACCGCGTCTTCGCCAAGCTGGACGAGATCCAACCCGATATCCTCGTGGCGACCGGCGACATCGTTGACGGGCAAGGCGACAATCTGGCCGCACTGGCACCGCGCTTCCGCAGCCACATGCCCCCGCTCGGCGCATATGCCGTCACCGGCAATCACGAATACTATGCCGGGCTGGAACACTCGCTAAACTTCCTGCGCAGCGCGGGCTTTACCGTGTTGCGCGGCGAAGCGGCCAAAGTCGGCGGCATCGTGCTGACGGGCGTCGATGACCACACCGCAACGGCCACCGGACAGCCCGCCAAACTGGATACCCACCAGGCTCTTGCCCCGTTCGGCGCGCACGACTTCATCGTCCTGCTCAAACACCAGCCGCTCATAGATAACGACACACCGTTCGACCTGCAACTCTCCGGCCACATCCACGGCGGGCAGATATTTCCGTTTGAATATTTAACGCGCCTGAGCTATCACGTGCATACCGGCCTCACCGAGCTGGCCGACGGGCGACGGCTGTATGTCAGCCGGGGCACAGGCACGTGGGGACCGCCGCTGCGGCTGTGTGCCCCGCCCGAGATCACGCTGATTACCCTCACGGGCACCCACCCATAATCGCCCCGCCATCCCCTGCGCACGCGGGATATTCCGGTGTATATTTGCCGGGTCAAAAGAGCGAGCGACATAGCGAATTTTTCAGGTTGTGTCATCCGCAGTTTTAGCTACATACCCACCCACGAATCGACGCCATGAAGAAAAACATATTCGCAGTCCTCTTGCTCCTCAGCGCATGCGCCACGCCCCCGGTAACGCCCCCGCCTCCCCCGGCACCGCAACTCCCGCCTCCGCTACCCGTAGTGGAGCGTCCGCCAGCGAAAATCGCGCTGGCACTAGGCGGCGGCGCGGCGCGCGGCTTCGCCCATGTCGGCGTTATCAAAGCATTGGAAGCGCAAGGCATCTCGGCCGACATCGTGGTGGGCACCAGCGCCGGCTCGGTCGTCGGCGCGCTGTATGCGTCCGGGCTCAACGGCTTTCAAATACAGGAACTGTCAATGAACATGGCGGAAGACCAGGTGCTCGACGGTTCGGGCCTGTACCGCTGCATCGCCGAAACGCTGGTCTCGGATAAAAAGGGCTGCATCAAAGGGCTGGCGCTGCAAAACTTCATCAACAAAAACGTCAATGGCCGCCCTATGGAAAAGCTCAACAAAACATTTGCCGCCGTCGCCACCAACCTGAGCACGGGTGAAATGGTGGTATTCCGCACGGGCAATACCGGCATGGCCGTGCGCGCCTCCTCTTCCGTGCCGGTGTTTTTTGAGCCAGTCAACATCAACGGCCAGGATTACGTGGACGGCGGGCTGGTCGCGCCTGTCCCTTCCAGCGTTGCCCGCGCAATGGGTGCGGACTTCGTCATCGCCGTCGACATCTCCGACCGCCCCAAGGACAGGAGCACGGCAGGAATCAGCGACATCCTGTGGCAAACCTTCTCCATCTTCGGGCAGACCATCAATCGCCACGAACATTCCAGCGCGGACATCGTTATCCGCCCCGTCACCTCCGGCCTGCCCTCAGCCGACGTAAGCGGCCGCAACAAAGCCGTGCTCGAGGGAGAAAAAGCCGTCGCGGCAATTTTGCCGGAACTGAAAGCCAAGCTGTCGAAACTGAACGAACAACGCCACGTAACGGGACTGCCGTGAATATGCGTGGCAGCAGGCTTGCCCCCCGGCGTTATGGCGAAATGGCCGGGCATCGCAACCTCAGCCCGGCCTACGCGAGTATCCGGTAAGTACGCTTGCACTCCGGCGTGAACAACCACCACGGCAACGCCTCGCCGCCATCCATGAAATGCGTGATCGACATAAACACATCCAGCACGCACGGATCGTGGCGCATCCCCGTCTGTTTGCACAGCGCCTCATACAAGCGGAACGGGTCTTGCCCCGCAAGCTGCTGCGGCGAGCGGATGCCGATGCAGCGCAGATCGGTCGCCATCGCCTTGCCGATGTTGGGTAAATCTTCCAGTTCGAACACCTTATCGCGCTGCACTTTTTGCGGACTCATACGACACCGAATGCGCGCAACGCCAGCCTGCGCGCATGGTCACGCACATCGAGTGGCCAGGTCTCGGTAAGCGCGCCGAATTGTTCCGGCTGCCCGGCGAACAGCGCGCGCACCGCCTCCTCGTAACCGGGCAGATTGCCCGCCATGGCGGACATAAAGCGGTACGTGGCCTCTTGCGCCTGCCGGATACGGTCTTTGGTCTCGTTGGCGCGGCTCGCCTCCTCCACCAGCTTGCGCAACACCACCGAAGCCCCGCCCGGCTGTGCCGCCAGCCATTCCCAATGGCGCGGCAACAGGGTCACCTCGCGCGCGGTCACGCCCAGCTTGGGGCGTCCCGGTGCGCGCGCCACCGTCTCGCCCCCAGCAACCGTCTCCGGCACCGCAGTCTGAGGAAGACGGTTCAGCACCGCATTCAGCGTGCCGCGAAAATCCACCTCGACCGGCTCGCTTGTCAGGTCGTCAAAAATCAGAATGTGGCTCTGTTCGCCCGCCTCAATGCGCTGCTTGACCGCAGCAGCAACTGCGCGCAAGTCGCCCGAAGCGATACATTCGTCCCCCAAAAAAGCCGTGCAGGTTGAGGAAGTTGTCATGTCCATACGCATACCCGATCAAGAAAATGAATGATGCACATAATTTTATCCGGATAAAATAACTTGTCAATATTATCCGGGTAATATTAAGCAAGACAGCGTCAGGCACGCAGTGCCGGCGCGGCTCCAACCCGGCATTCAAGATGTGCTACGCTCGAACAAATTTTCAATTCAAACACCGCTTCGCCCTATGAAAAAACACGCCCCGAGCAAACCCGAAATCGCGCTGATGGAACCCTTCGCGGGTCTTACGCTGGAGCGCATCCATGTGCCTGGCAACAGTCGGGAGTTCGCCTCCGCCGCCCGAGATCAAGGCTGCGGGCGTCGTCGGTTTCGATACCGAATCCAAACCGACGTTTTCCGTGGGCGAGGTGAGCGACGGGCCGCATGTGGTGCAGTTCGCGTTGCGCGACAAGGCTTACCTGTTTCAGGTGCATCAGACAGAGGGGCATCCGTTCCTGATCGAATTGCTGCGCGCGGAAGAGGTTCTCAAGGTGGGCTTCGGCCTCAAGTCGGACAGCGGGCATATCCTCAAGCGGTTCGGCGTCCGCTTCGGCGGCGTGGTCGATCTGAACACCGTGTTCAGCATGGATGGCTACCAACGCGAGATCGGCGTGCGCAATGCGGTGGGGCTGGTGTTCAAACAGCGCTTCGCCAAATCGAGCAAGGTCACCACCTCCAACTGGTCGCAACACGAACTCACCCCGCAGCAGATGCTCTACGCGGCGAACGATGCCTACGCCGCGCTCAAAGTGTTCGAAGCACTCGACCTCCCCCGTGACGAGCTCCCCATCATGGGCAGCCAGCCCTTCAT
>JBBIJL010000062.1:0-11051 GCA_037446005.1 Gallionellaceae bacterium
CTTCGAAGAGAGCGTCAACGGCGAAGTGCGCGGCTATCACAAGCCCATCATGCTCGCGGGCGGCGTGGGCAACATCTCTGCCTCCCACACGCACAAACACCAACTCCCCGCAGGCGCCTTGCTCATCCAGCTCGGCGGCCCCGGCATGCTCATCGGCTTGGGCGGCGGTGCGGCATCGAGCATGGATACCGGCGCCAACGCCGAGAACCTCGACTTCGATTCCGTACAACGCGGCAACCCCGAGATGCAGCGCCGCGCGCAGGAAGTGATCGACCGCTGCTGGCAGATGGGAAAACACAATCCTATTCTCTCCATTCACGACGTCGGCGCGGGCGGTATTTCCAACGCGCTGCCCGAGCTGGTGCACGGCGGCGGCAAGGGCGCGAAGTTCGAACTGCGCGCCGTGCCTAGCGAAGAGCGCGGCATGTCGCCGATGCAGATATGGAGCAACGAAGCGCAAGAGCGTTACGTGCTCGCCATCCCGCCCGAGCGTCTGGAAGAATTCACCGCCTTGTGCGAACGCGAGCGCTGCCCGTTCGCCGTGCTGGGCAAGGCCGTCGTGGGCGACCAGCTCACCGTGCACGATTCCGAATTCAACAACCATCCGGTGAACATGCCGCTCTCCGTGCTGCTGGGCAAGCCGCCCAAGATGACGCGCAAAGTGAAGCGCGAAAAAGCGCGCATGCCCAAGTTCGACACTGCCGGTATCGAATTGAAAGACGCCATCGCCCGCGTGCTGCGCTTGCCCAGCGTGGCCGACAAGACCTTCCTCATCTCCATCGGCGACCGCACCGTGGGCGGCATGACCGCGCGCGACCAGATGGTCGGCCCGTGGCAAGTGCCGGTGGCGGATGTGGCGGTCACGCTGATGGGCTTTAACACCCATCTGGCCGAAGCCTTCGCGCTCGGCGAACGCACCCCCATCGCCGTGCTCAACGCGCCCGCATCCGGCCGCATGGCGATCGGCGAGGCTATCACCAACATCGCCGCCGCGCGCATCGAAAAGATCGGCGACATCAAACTCTCCGCCAACTGGATGGCCGCTGCCGGACACCACGGCGAAGACGCCGCGCTGTTCGACACCGTTGAAGCGGTGGGTATGGAGCTGTGCCCGCAACTCGGCATCAGCATCCCGGTGGGAAAAGATTCGATGAGCATGAAGACTACCTGGAAAGACGGTGAGCAGAACAAAGCCGTCACTTCGCCGCTGTCGCTTATCGTTACCGCCTTCGCGCCGTGCAGCGATGCGCGCAAGACCCTCACGCCGCAACTTGAGGCGGACACCGATACTGCTGTGCTGCTATTCGACTTGGGGCAGGGCAAGAACCGCTTGGGCGGCTCGGCCCTGGCGCAGGTGTACAAACAGGTCGGCGACATCGCGCCGGATGTGAACGACGCGCTCAAACTCAAAGCCTTCTTCGATCTGATCCAGCGCTTCAACCACGAAGGCCGTTTGCTGGCCTACCACGACCGCTCCGACGGCGGCATGCTGGCGGCGCTGTGCGAGATGACTTTCGCCTCGCATATCGGCCTCGACATCTGCCTGGACGAACTCAAGGGCGACGACCTCGCCGCGCTGTTCAACGAAGAACTCGGCGCGCTGGTGCAAGTGCGCCGCGCCGATCTGGCCGACATCTTCGTGCAGTGCGACGAAGCGGGGCTGGGCAGCGTGCATGAAGTGGCGCGCCTCAATACCAGCGGCACGATACAAATTTCGCGCGGCGGCAAGACGCTGTACAGCGAGAACGCCATCACGCTGCGCCGCATCTGGTCCGAGACGACTTACCAGATGCAGAAGCTGCGCGACAACCCCGCGTGCGCACAGCAAGAGTTCGACCGCACGCTGGATGCCAACGATGCGGGGCTGCACGCCAAGCTCACCTACGACCTCAATGACAATGTCGCCCCGGCATTGCTGACGTCCCGTCCCAAGATGGCCATCCTGCGCGAGCAGGGCGTCAACGGCCAGGTGGAAATGGCCGCCGCATTCGACCGCGCCGGCTTCGCCGCCGTGGACGTACACATGAGCGACATCATCAGCGGTCGCGTGAAGCTGGCCGAGTTCAAAGGCGTGGCCGCCTGCGGTGGCTTCTCCTACGGCGACGTGCTGGGCGCGGGCGAGGGCTGGGCGAAATCCATCCTGTTCAACCCGCGTGCCCGCGACGAATTCGAGGTGTTCTTCAAACGCAGCGACACCTTTGCCTTGGGCGTGTGCAACGGCTGCCAGATGATGAGCAACCTGCACGAGATCATCCCCGGCGCAGAGCACTGGGCGCACTTCGCGCGCAACCAGTCCGAACAATTCGAAGCGCGTTTCGTGATGGTGGAAGTGCAGCAGTCGCCCTCCATCCTGTTCGAAGGCATGGCCGGCAGCCGCATGCCCATCGTCGTGGCGCACGGCGAAGGCTATGCCGACTTCGGTAACGCCGCCAAACTGAAAGCCGCGCAGCCGCTGGTGTCGCTGCGCTATGTCGATCACGCGGGCAAAGCCACTGAGACCTATCCGCTCAACCCCAACGGCTCGCCGCAAGGCATCACCGGACTCACCACGCCGGATGGCCGCTTCAGCATCATGATGCCGCACCCCGAGCGCGTGTTCCGCGCCGTGCAAAACTCGTGGTATCCGAAAGACTGGCAAGAGAACGGCGCATGGCTGCGCATGTTCCAGAATGCAAGGAAGTGGGTGGGGTAATAGCGACTGAAAGTGAAAAGCAAAGGCGACCGGATGGTCGCCTTTGCTTTTGTGGGGGAGGCAAAACTATCCAGATTTGAGGTTTGCTATGTAATACAGCAATTGACCATAAACAATTCTTAAAGTATCTTAGGGACTTATTAATGAGTCAAATTAAATGCCAAAACCGACTTCCCGTGCACAATCGCGCTATGCGACAGAAGCCCTCGCTTTATTGGGGATGATGATTCGCGTGGCTCGTATCGAGCAAAAAATGACCGTGAGCGAATTGGCGAGTCGCGCAGATGTATCCAGATCATTATTGCAGCGGATCGAAGAGGGCGACCCCGGATGCTCAATCGGCGCGGCGTTCGAGGTGGCAGCCATCGTCGGCGTGCCGCTCATTGCCGAAGACCCCAAAACGCTTGCCATAAAAGTAGCGCACTTCAAGGAGAAGCTTGCGCTATTGCCCAAGGCCGCACGCAAATCTCAACAGGGAGTGAAAGATGACTTCTAAACGGCGCTACCAAGAAGCCTATGTGTGGGTTTGGTTGCCCGGGGAGACCGTCCCTGTGGTTGCCGGGCGCTTGGCGAGAGATGGAAAAAATCTGGTGTTTAACTACGGCAAAAGCTATCTCGAACGCCATAACAAGCTGCCCATCTATACGCCGGAATTGCCGCTGCAATCGGGTGTGTTGCCGTTGTTAGCCGGGTTGCCGATGCCCAGTTGCCTGCGCGACGCATCACCCGATGCCTGGGGCCGGCGCGTCCTGATGCACAAACATGCACTCGACAAAAATGCGGGCGAGCTGGACGAACTGACCTGCATGTTGGAGTCGGGATCGAACCGCATCGGCGCATTGGATTTCCAGCAGTCGGCGACGAGCTACATTCCCCGGTTGAGCGAGGCAGTCACGCTGGAGCAATTGCAGGAATCAACCGATAAAGTCACCCAAGGTTTGCCATTGAGCCCGGAGCTGGCCTTGGTGTTGCAACACGGCACCGCGATAGGCGGCGCGCGCCCCAAAGCCATCATCGAGACTCACGAAAAACAATACGTCGCCAAATTCTCTTTGAGCACGGATCTGTACAACGTCGTCAAAGCGGAATACATCGCCATGCGCTTGGCCGACATAGTCGGGCTGAGTGTTGCGCACGTCGAATTGCAAACCGCATTGAAAAGGGATGTGTTATTGGTCGAACGCTTTGACCGCGTAAAGGGCGACAACGGCTGGCAGCGCAGGATGATGGTGTCTGCACTAACGATCTTGGAGCTGGATGAAATGATGGCGAGGTATGCAAGCTATGAAGACCTGGCAGAAATCATCCGGCAACGGTTCACCCAACCAGACCATGCTTTGCGCGAACTATTCGGACGCATCGTCTTCAACATCCTCTGCGGCAACACAGACGACCATGCGCGCAACCATGCCGCATTCTGGAACGGCAAGCAGCTGACTCTCACGCCCGCCTACGACATCTGCCCGCAGAGCCGCGCGGGAAACGAAGCCTCGCAAGCCATGAAAATTCACGGCGACAACAACCTGTCGCAACTGAAAGTTTGCATTGCCTCTGCCGCCAGCTACAAATTGAGCGCGAAACAAGCGCAAGAAATCATCGACCACCAACTCGACGCCATCAAGACCAATTGGGATGCCGTGTGCGATGAAGCAAAACTGCCCAAGCTGGAGCGCAAGATGTTATGGGAGCGGCAGTTCATGAACCCGTTTGCATTTGAGTGAATTGAAAGTATTCCGAATCCGCCCCAAATCGTCTGATTTAATCCCCTCTCCCGCTGGGAGAGGGCTAGGGTGAGGGAGTTCTAACCTGCCTTGCCGCCACCTTTTAACAGTCTCGGTAGCGCCTTCTTTTCGGTGTTTATGCGTCGTCCACCTTTGCCCCCGGCTTTTAATAATCTGGGCGTAGCTGCCTTGCCTTTGGGCTGGATGCGACGCCCCGCAGAGAAGCCGCCGCGCGCCTTGGTGGTGCCGGTATTCAACACACGCTTGTGTTCATCCTCTTTCGGGCGGGTGGCATCGCCGCGCTTGCGTACATAACCGCGCCCGAACTGAGCGGCAGTTTTGATCTTGATGCGCTTCTGCGCGCGTTTGTCTTCGGGCGCGGAGTAGGTCTCGTGCTTGCCGGTCTGCGGGTCGTAGAAGCCGATGTAACCGCCGGGGCTGACACCGAACGAGCGCAAGCCTTTGCCCTTGGTGAGTCGCCCCAGGAAATCGTTGCGCCCGCCTTGCTGTTCGCCGGGAGTGAAATAGAGCGGCAATACGAAATTGGAAACCTCCACACCGTCTATCTCGTAGGTTTGCTCCTGCACCGCGTCGCACATCTCGTACCAGTGAAACACCTCTTTTTTCGCATCCTCGGGATGCGGCCCCTGCACCAGCAGATTACCCTGCGCATCGCCGATCAACTCCAGCGCCTCGTGCGACAGCGTCACTGTCCAACTCTCTTTCAACTGTTTGCACAGTTCGATGAACACAAAGCCGTAGGGGATGCCGCGAAAATTCGCCTCGTGATAACCCAGCGCATCATCCACATCGGCCTTGTCCGCAAGATAGATGATCGCATCGCCGCGCATCTCCGGCAGCGTCGCCTTGTTCGCCTGTTTGCCCACCGCACCTTCCAAACGCAACGTCGCGCCGAAACTCCAATACGGCTCAAAGTCTTCTTTGATCTGACGATTGATCGCGCGGAGCGCGGTCAGGATGTCTTCATCGGAGAGGGATTTGCTGCGGTTGACGAGGGTGATGATCATTGCTGGGACTCCTTTGGGGGATGCGTGAATAGAGTCGGGCTTAATGGGAAGTAGCCCTTAACTGGAAACTATTTAACCAAACCGTACTGTTTCATCTCGTTGCGAACCTCTTGGATTTCACGGTTCAGTTGGGCGAGATATTCGTTTGCAACCAAAGAGAACAAATCTTCTCCGACTACCTCCAGTTTGATTTCAAACTCTCCTGCCTTGATCCGGGTGATGATTTTATTGAACGCGCTCTTAACCTCGTTCGGCTTATCATCGGACATTGGTATGCTGATGTCCTCGCCCCCGGTTTTAATCTTGATGAAGTACTTGCCATCAAGGCATTCCACCGTCGCATTAATTTGTTCCATAGATTTTTCCTCGCTCTCCAAATGCTTCTTCTCCGCCTTCAAGGGTTTTCATGCTGGTCTTTTTCCAATCAAGCTGCTCAGCCGCATTGTCTCGATTCACCAGATTGTTGGTGAAGGGGTTGCCGATATAGGTTTTATATCCCGATGGCCCGTGACACCGATAAACCGAGCTATATGGGAGTGTCCGCACGGCAATATTGGCATCGTGCGTTGAGATGAACACTTTCTTGCCAGCCCGCGCGCGCTCCTTAATCAGCGGCACAATAACGTCACTGATATATTCATTGCCCAAGCTCCTCTCTGGCTCGTCCAGAATGTATACCTCTTTGTCCGTCCCAAGCTCTTTCTGCAACATGACCATTGAGGACTCTCCGCTCGACGGAGAATAGGGCTGTCCGTTTAGCGCAAAGTACCTTTTGAACAGAAGTAGTTCGTGAACCGTCTTGATGTTTTCCACGTCTTCAATCGCATTGAGTTCGGAAATGTGCTGAAACAGGTCATCGGCATAAGCGTGTTCAAGGATATGTCGGACGCAGTTGACGAACTTCTTCTGCGGTATTTTTTTAACTGCAGTCAGGCTTGACAGTGCGCCATCCGAAACAGCGCCACTCTGGAACTTAAACTCTGTCAGAAACTGCAAGTCTCCCTTATTCAAGCCGAGACTACCAACAAGTTCAGTACGCATGGGAATCGCAGTGTCTACGCTCTTAACGATTTTGGCGGCGTTGACCTCGATCATGATGCGGTTCATCGCATAGTCACGAAAACCCGTTGTTGTCGGTTTGGCGGGCTTCCCCGTTTTCCGTTCGATTTCTCTGCGGAAAGTTTTGATCGCCGAGTTCAGCAATACAATCTCTTTCCAATCTGAAAAGCTCGTCCACTCCCTCTTGCCAAGGCGCGTAAGAAGCTCTGACAGGATTCGGGTTACATCCGTGAGCTCTTCGTCGTCGAGTTCTTTTTTTACGGAAGGGTTGTCTGTCAGAAACTTTATAAAATCTGCTGTCGTTTTTACCGCCAAGTTAAATTCGGTAAATTCGTGTTTCGCACTGCCCCCTTCTTCTGGATCAATATCCTTGAGCAGTATTTTGCTCGCGTTCTTGCTTGTGTTAGTTTCCCTGAAATAGTTTGAGAACTTGCCGAGGTTAGTTACGGAAACCTCACTTGCGCCCCTCAGTGCTTTGACTTCGTCAGTGCAGTAGTTGATGTCATACGCATTAAGATTGATCGCCAGATTTTTACCTTTGGTATCGAAAATCTCATCCAGGTTGTCACTCGCAGACACATAAACTCTCGCTTCTACCCCATTCTCGGAATAGTGCTTGGCAATCGCCTCCAGAATGCGGGTTTTCCCCGTTCCTTTTGGTCCAAAAAAAACATTGATATCGTTGAATGCCTTGATTGACAGTTCCGAGCCATCGTCAAAAGGGTGCAGCACCAGTTCCTCGGGAGTCTTTCTATCCAGCACCGTGTTGATAGTCGTCGTATCCTTTTTTAGCAGCAGGCAAAAATGCTCAAAACTATCGACGGGAAGGCGAAGGTCTGGCAGGTCGTGAGAAAGCGCTTCATATTTTGCCCAGTCGTGAATATCAGACCCGTAAATTGACGAGTGCCCGTGTGAAATATAGATACCTGCCGAAATCGAATTGGTTACCTCTTTGATCACGCACCACGGCTTTTGGGTTTTCGTCTCCAGTACCTCCAGCATTGCATCCGAAAGGTTGGGCTTCTTCTGCTTGTAGTGGGCGACATAGAGCGGATTGAATGCGTCGAACGTCTCCAATATCCCATCAATCCTTGCGGTAAAATTGTCGGGGGTGAAACCCTTGGTCAGCTTTTCTACTGCCGCAGAGAAATCACGTGCCGACTTCGGTGAGACGATAACCAACAAGTGGCCTCTCGCCTCTCCTTCAAGAATATCAAGCTCGATACCAGGCCAAACTTGGGCATCCTTACCCAAACGGGTTTCGATCTCTTCAAATTGATTCAGATCGAAAACATTGTGATTGGTAATCGCAATGATTCTGACCTCAGTAGACAGGATCGTTTCGCAGAAAATTTCTGGAGTAATTTCTCTCGTAGGCGCATCACCTGACTTACATTTTTTTGTGTGCGTGTGTATGTCGATCTTCATGGCTTAATTCTTCATATACATTTCGAATTGAATTGGGGCAGCATCGCAGTCATTCTTTCCCAAACAACGCATCCAGCGGATTCTTCCCCGCCACCGCACCACCTGACACTTTCTTCACCGCAAACTCCTCTTCGATGTTGTCGCGATAGAAGCTCCACACCGCGCCGGAGCTGCTGAGTCTGCGCCACAGGTCTTCGCTCACAGCGCTGTGTTGCAGGGTGTCGCCGTTGTCGAGCTGTACTTGCAGGGTGCGCGTTCGTGCATCGTAGCCGATGGCGCGCAGTTTGCCGGAGTGGATTTTTTCATTTGCATAGCGGGGAGGTCTTCGGCCCAGTGGGAAACCACGTGTTTCCGTCGATACGGTAGTGTTCGCTGCAATTTTTGTTGACCAGTTGCACGCAGACTTCGTTTTCGTCGAATTCGATCAGTCCCCAGTTGTGCCTGTCATCGCATTTGAACGGTAAGCCCAGATATTTGACGGCTAGGCCGGAGGAGACGATTTCATAGCAGTTCTGCTTTGCCGTGGGCGGAGAGAATGCGTTGCGGTGGATGTCGCCGGAGAGAAAGATGACGTGTTGTTTTTGTGCGATCAGGGCGCAGAGTTTTTCGTATTCGTCGCCGTAGCCCTTCCAGTTTTCCGAGCCTTGGGTGAGCGTCAGGCCGCCGCAGATGAAGGTGTATTTTTGCGGGTGGTTCAGTTTTTCGGCGAGGAAGGCGAATTGCGCATCGCCGAGTAAAGTCGTGTCGCTGGAGTAATAGCGGTTGTCCAGAAAGATCACGCGTGCGCCGGGGATGTCGATATGGCAGTAAATCTCCGGTTCGTTGGTGGAGCAGGCCATCCAGCGGTGGAAGCAGTCGCGCGAGATGTTTTTGATTTCCTGCTTTACGTCGCTGCCATGCGCGTTGTTCCAGGCGAAGTCGTGGTCGTCCCAGACGCCATACACGGCATTTTTCTGTTTCATTTTTTCGAACAGCCGCTTGAAGTGCGGCTCGTTCCATTGCCGCGTGTATTTCTCTTCCATGATCTTGCGGAACTTGGCGGCGGGGTAGTGTCTTGGTTTGCCGTTGTATTCCTTGCTGAACAGGCAGATGCCGAAGTCCATGTAGATCTGGTCGCCCAGCAGGAACAGGTAATCGGGCTCCGCGTTTTCGATGGCGGCCCACTGCGGCTGGATTGGGAATGCTTCGTAACGGGCGCAGGAGGTGAAGGCGATTTTTATTTTTGGGGGCATGGCAGTTCCATGTATTCCGTTTGGGGTGTTCAGCAGGGAGTTAAACGCCGCTTAATGGCGGACTCCGCTTCGACGATAAGTGTGCGGCTCGCCGTGAATGGGCAGAACGGCTTTGAACTGCCTTGGTGGCTTGTTGAGTCTGGCAATCAAGTAAATCCCCTTTGCTGAACAAGTGTGCTGCTGGCAATAGTTTCCGTCAGTGCGGGAACTTTATCTTGCGCCAGACTCCTGTTCCGGGGATTCCGCTGTGTGCCTCGACCGTGCGTGCGGTGCGATGTGCGTGTGGCGGACTTGCAAGGTGGTGCGCACTGTATTTGAGTCGGCGAGCAGGTGTCAATGCTGAAATGAGGGGCGTGCTGCGTTAGCTGCGCCGGATAGTTGGCAGATATACTGTAGATGCTCTGTTCGAAGGCAAGCGCTCCTACCAGGGGTTTCGGGTCTAATGGGCAATCCGGGTTAAACTTTGCCGCTTCTATTGAGCGCCCTTCGACATGCTGAGCGTGTGTCGAATGCCCCTTGCGGCAACAATTAAGGTTGCTGACGATGTGGGTGTAATGAATAACTGAAAGATCAACAATAACTAACCCAAGGAGTGTCCGTACTATGAAATTTTTGTTGGCGATTTGCCTGATGCTGAACGCATCTTTTGTCTGGGCTGCTGGCGACAACGCGCCGCACTCGGCGGCCGGTAACTCGGTTGAAGGTAAAGTTCTCGAAGTGAAGAATGTCGATAGCTTTACCTATCTGCGTTTGATGACCGGTAGCGGGGAGAGCTGGGCAGCGGTCATGAGGGCGCAGGTTAAAGAAGGCGACACGGTCACGATTGAAAATGCGCTGCTCATGCAAAATTTCGAGAGCAAAGCGCTCAAGCGGACTTTCAGCAAGATCATTTTCGGCAACCTGAGCGGTGCGGACAAAGCCGCCGGCGGTTCTTCCGCGTTGGGCGCGTCGTTTTCAGTGAAGCCTCCCGTGCCGCTGGAGAGAATCAAGGATGTTTCGATTCCCAAAGCCAGCGACGCGAATGCGATGACGGTTGAAGAGATCGTGACCAAGTCCGCGCAGCTCAAAGGCAAGCCTGTCGTCGTGCGCGGCAAGGTCGTGAAATACAACGCGGGCATCATGGGCAAGAACTGGATCCATTTGCGCGACGGTTCCGGCTCTGCGGCAAACGAGAGCGATGACATTCTCGTGACGACCTTGGGCTCGGCCAGCGTGGGCGAGATCGTCACGGTCAAGGGCGTCGTCAATGTCGATCAGGATTTCGGCGCGGGCTATGCCTACAAGGTGCTCGTCGAAGAGGCGACGGTGCAGAAATAACGCGGAGCGCTGCGCGTGCTCTATGTGCGGGAGTGGGATTATCCGGGAGCAACTCCGGGGAGTTGCCCGGCCAATGAGTAGCGCGCCTGTATAATTCCCGCCTCATTGAGTAACAAGAATAGTCATTATGCCAACTACGCTTCCCGTCCTCTCCCTGCTCGAAACCCGCGTGCTCGGCGTACTCGCCGAGAAACAACGCACCGTACCGGACAGCTACCCGCTCACGCTCAATTCGCTGCTCTCCGGCTGCAATCAGAAGAGCAGTCGCGACCCGGTGATGGAGGTCAGCGAGGCCGAAATAGCATTGGCGCTGGATAGCTTGCGCGGGCTGTCGCTGATCGTGGAAAGCAGCGGGGGCAGGGCATCGCGTTACGCGCACAACATCGAAAAAGTGCTGCACATCCCCACGCAGTCCACCGCTTTGCTCACCATGCTGATGCTGCGCGGCCCGCAGACGGCGGGCGAGTTGCGCATCAACTGCGAGCGCCTGCACAAATTCGCCGACATCGCCTCGGTGGAAAGTTTTCTGGAAGAACTCGCCGCGCGCGAAGCGGGCGGCCTCGTCGTGGAGCTG
>JBBIJL010000063.1:0-10867 GCA_037446005.1 Gallionellaceae bacterium
GATGCTGGACAACATCACCATCCCTTGCCACCCGCGCCAATACGAGTTCTCGCGCCTGGAGCTGCACTACACCATCACCAGCAAGCGCAAGCTGCTGCAACTGGTAAACGAGAAGCACGTGAGTGGCTGGGACGACCCGCGCATGCCCACCATCAGCGGCATGCGCCGTCGCGGCTATACGCCCGAAGGTATCCGCGAATTCGCCAAGCGCATCGGCGTTTCCAAAAGCGAAAACAGCGTGGACATGGCGATCATGGAAGGCGCAATCCGCGAAGATTTGGAGCTGCGCGCCCCGCGCGTGATGGCCATCATCAATCCGCTCAAAGTGACCATCACCAACGCCGACGGCGCGCAAACGCGCGAGGCGGATTTTCATCCGAACATGCCGGAGCTCGGCAAGCGCGTAGTGCCGTTCAGCAGTTCGCTGTTGATCGAAGCTGACGACTTCGCCGAAGTGCCGCCCGCAGGCTGGAAGCGCCTCACGCTCGGCGGCGAAATCCGCCTGCGCCACAGCTACGTGATGCGCTGCGACGAAGCGGTGAAAGATGCGGCGGGCAACATCGTCGAACTTAAATGCAGCATCGACCACAACACCTTGGGCAAGAATCCCGAAGGCCGCAAAGTCAAAGGCGTGATCCACTTTCTGTCGAGTGTACACGCGCTGCCCGCCGAGATTCGCGTGTACGACCGCCTGTTCACCGTGCCGGAACCAGACGCTGATCGCGAAGTGGATTTCTGCACCCACCTGAATCCGAATTCTTTGACCGTGGTGCAAGGTTGGGTCGAAGCCTGCGTGCAAAATGCCGCGCCGGAAACGCGCTACCAGTTCGAGCGCCTAGGCTACTTCGTCACCGACCGCCGCGATCATCAATCGGGCAAGAAACTGGTGTTCAACCGCACGGTGACACTGAAGGATTCTTGGGCGAAAGAGCAGGGCTAAGCCGTAGTCAAATATGGCTGAGACATCGAGGGCTAGGAGGAACAACGTAATGCTTAACACGGATCATCTTAATCGTTGCATTGATACGCTCGAATCCTCGCTCACGCTTTATCGTCAGGCCGATCCCGGCAGCACGAATCAGGAAGTATTTCGCAATGCCATCGTAAAAGGCTACGAACTCACGCAGGAGACCGCTTTCAAGCTTATCAAGCGCGCCCTCAAGGACTACGGCCACGGAGGCAAAAAACTCGATGCTACGCCCGTGAAAGAGCTGCTGCGCCTTTCGGCTACCCACGGCCTGATGAGTGTAGAAGAGGTCGAGCGCTGGTTCGCTTACCGGGACAATCGCAACGACACCGCGCACGACTACGGCGAAGGTTTTGCCATGGAAACGCTGGCTTTGTTGCCCGGCTTTATCGCCGATGCCAAAACGCTGGAAGCCATTTTGCGCGCCCGCTTCGGCGGCAAGGAGCTGTCTGAGTGAACAACGCACCGTCGCTCGATCTGCCGCAAAAATATTTGCAACAAGTGCAAGCGTTGTTGCGCGAACATGTGCCGGATGCGGAGGTATGGGCTTACGGCAGCCGCATCACCGGCGAAGGCCATGATGCCAGTGACCTTGATCTTGTGCTGCGCAATCCCGCTGACTTGCGTGCTGGCTTTCGCACCCTCGCCGACCTCAAGGAAGCTTTTATTGAAAGCAATCTGCCCATCCGGGTGGACGTGATGGATTGGGCGCGCATCCCCGAAAGTTTTCACCGCGAAATCGAACGCGCACATATCATCCTGCAAGCAGGAAAAGTCTCGAAGAGTAATTAAAAAACCATGCTGAAAATCTACAACACCCTCGCCCGCGACAAGCAGGATTTCAAACCTATCGCAGCCAACAAAGTGCGCATGTATGTGTGCGGAATGACGGTGTACGACTATTGCCACCTCGGCCATGCGCGCGTGATGGTGGTGTTCGACATGGTGCAGCGCTGGCTCAAGGCTTCTGGCTATGAGGTGACCTACGTGCGCAATATCACCGACATCGACGACAAGATCATCAAGCGCGCGGCGGAAAATAAAGAATCTATCCATGCGCTGACGCAGCGCTTCATAGCCGCGATGCACGAGGATGCCGATGCGCTGGGTGTGCAGCGCCCCGACCACGAGCCGCGCGCCACGCAATATGTGCCGCAGATGCTGGAGATGATCGAACAACTGGAGCAGAACGGCTTGGCCTATCAGGCGGCGGACGGCGATGTGAACTACGCGGTGCGCAAATTTGACGGCTACGGAAAATTGTCCGGCAAGTCGCTGGAAGACTTGCGCGCGGGCGAGCGCGTGAATGTGACCGAAAGCAAAAACGACCCGCTCGATTTCGTGTTGTGGAAGAGCGCGAAAGACAGCGAAGCGGACGAGGTGAAGTGGGATTCCAAGTGGGGCAAGGGGCGGCCCGGCTGGCATATCGAATGCTCCGCGATGGGTTCGGAATTGCTGGGCAAGCACTTCGACATCCACGGCGGCGGCGCGGATTTGCAGTTCCCGCACCACGAAAACGAAATCGCGCAAAGCGAAGGCGCGCACCGGTGCCAGTACGTGAACTACTGGATGCATAACGGTTTCATCCGCGTGGACAACGAGAAGATGTCCAAGAGCCTAGGCAATTTTTTCACGATTCGCGAAGTTCTCAAGAAATACGATGCCGAAGTGGTGCGCTTTTTCATCCTGCGCGCGCACTACCGCAGCCCGCTGAATTATTCAGACCTGCACCTCGACGATGCCAAGGGCGCGCTGACGCGGCTTTATACGGCGCTGAAGAGTGCTTCCTCACCCTCAATCCCTCTCCCGGCGGGAGAGGGAAGCAAACTCCCTTCTCCCGCAGGGAGAAGGGCTGGGGATGAGGGAACACTCGATTGGGAAGCGCCATATCCCCAACGCTTCAAAGCCGCCATGGACGATGACTTCAATACGCCGGAAGCCGTTGCAGTCTTGTTTGATCTTGCAAACGAAGTGAACCGCAGTCAATCAAAGGAAGCGGCATTGCAACTTAGGTCATTGGCGGGCGTGCTCGGTTTGCTACAACGCGACCCGCAAGAGTTCTTGCAAAATGGAGCGAGCGAAGGCGGGTTGGATGAAGCTTCTATCACTGCGCAGATTGAGGCTCGAATTGCGGCTAAAAAAGCAAAGAACTTTGCCGAGGCAGATCGTATTCGCAAAGCGTTATTGGAGGTTGGGATTGTGTTGGAGGATACGGTGCAGGGCACGACTTGGCGCAGGGGTTAAGGGGTTTATACTACAAAAACAAAAAATGTATGATAAAGTCCCTTCATGGCACCTTACCTTGAACTCTCCGCAAGTGCACAAAATGCTTACGCCGACTTGTTTGACTCTGTGTTGGCGGCAAGTGTTTCAAATACCGTTTCTGGACTAAACGGCAGCTTTGGCACAAAGAGCGTACATCAAAAAAAATATTGGTATTTCCAATATCGCGACATTGATAGTTCGGTCAAACAAGTCTACATCGGGCCGGACAGTGAAAAAATCAGAAATCTGATCGAGCTTCATCAATCCTATGAAGCAAAGCCTATTCTCAGGTTGGCGGCGGCGGCGGTAGCACTTGGTTGTAATCCTGTGTTGCCCAAGCATTTCAGAGTGATCAAGCGGCTTGCCGAATACGGCTTTTTCAAGCGTGGCGGCATTTTGGTCGGTACGCATGCTTTTCTAACCATGTGCAATATGCTGGGCATTATGCCCGAGGAGCGCATGCAAACTCAGGATGTGGATTTTGCCCACGCCGGAAAAAATATCTCGATCGCGCTGCCCGCCAATATCAAAGTTGAAACGCGAACCGCGTTGGAATCTCTTGAAATGGGCTTGATCCCAATCTCAACCTTTAGTGGCACAGAAGGAGCCCGTTATTTAAATCCTGCCGATCCCGCTTTTATGGTGGATTTCTTGACCTCAAGAATATCTAGGAAAGACGACCCCATTCATATCGAGGGACTCGCGGTTGCGCTACAACCGTTGAAATTCATGGAGTTCTCAATGCGGGACACAACGCAAGCTGTTGCACTGGGAAACGAGGGGGCTGTTCTCGTGACGATACCCAAGCCGGATCGTTTTGCGATCCACAAACTGATTGTGTCCGCAGAACGAAAAATTTCAGAAACGGCAAAAATCAATAAGGATGTAAGACAGGCGAATGTGTTGATTCAGTACTATTTGGATTGCAGGCCGGACGAGATTTTTGAAACATGCAAAGAGGCCAAAGACAATGGTCCGGGTTGGGAGAAGCGGTTGCGCAGTGGAATTGCCAAGCTGAAAAAGATCAACCCGAAGGCGTCTGAATTATTGCTTGGCGCGCTGACTGGCTGAGTTCTCGTAAGATTGACGGATGGTCGAGGCACCAACAAGGATTGTTGGACGCTGGCTTGTGCTGGAAGACACAAGCAGGGCACGAGCTGGCGAAGAGCCTAAGGCAGCTTGCCTGCCGTGACCATGCGGTTGAACAATTGCGGGCGTGCTATCCAGATCAGCATGTCATCGAAGTTCGAGTTGGGTACGTCACTTTGATATATGCCATTGGTTGCCTCATAGCTTGCGTTTTGACCATCCGCATTTAAGTCAGCTCCCGTTGAGTACACGATAGCGACTGGGTGTTCTTTGGAGGATGAGGTCTCAGTTAGATTATTTCCTGCACTATCCTTAATCAATAGGCAGTCATTTGTTCCGGTACAAAATCCAGTGTTCAATGTGAACACGGTTGTGAAATTCCTGTCTACGCGGTATCTCCAATATCCGGGATCACTTGCGCTGCTTCGTTTACTTCCCCACGCATCAGTTTCCGAAACGCCCAGCGTTTTCCAAGGAAGTCCTCCTTCAGTTGCTACGTCAGATGCACAAGTCGATTTTTCTAAACCGTAGTTTGCATTATTTGGATCAAGACTTTGCGCGGGACAAGGAAGGTGACCGTTTGCAATGGTGTAACCAATTAATGCGTCCTTGATTTCATCCATTTGCTTGCGCGTTTCATTCCTGCGTTGCTGCTCTATTTGGGCAGATAGAGATGGCAGTAGGCCGGCCATGAGCAAGCCGACGATGGCCAGTACGATGGCCATTTCAAGTAGAGAAAAGCCATGCATTCTGAATGCACTAGGTCTATTGAAGGATGTAGAGCTGGTCATTTGAAGTGGCGGTTGGCGAGACGTAAGAATCGTTCATGTTTTTGTTTTCGGTATCTTCCAAGTACCACGATAAATTATTGTTGGAATATGAGCGAGTAATACTTCCTAACGGTGTGCCGGGCATGAAAAACAGTCCCCTTTGAGCGCTCCCTGAAACAGTGATGTTTGGACTGCAACCTGATGGTGTTGAATCAAGGTAATTTGTTCCAACGCTGTAATAGATCACACGATACCAGCGGTTGTTGACAAACCAAGCTGAGCCACCGGGAGCGGTCGGTAAAGAATAATTCGGTTGGTTGCCCCAGTCTGTTGGTTTGGCGTTATAAGGAAAGCGCCCTCGGCAAATGGTATCAACGCTGTCACAAGTCGAGTTGTCTTTACAGTTACTAAATGAAGCTGGATAAGGATAAAAATTATTGTCGGCGTAATAATTCGCCAATATGGATTGAAGTTCTTTTGCGACCCTTTTTTCAATAGCAGGCATGAAGTCGCGCGTCCTAATAATCATTAAGCGGTCATTAAAAGTATCGTTTTTGTCGCCAGCGATGAAGGGGCCATTAACGGTATAGTTGTTCTGACCATTCATTGCCTCAAGATAGTTGGATGCGGTAGTTTTATCAGTTGTTGAATTTCTTTGTTGATTACTAACAATCGAGTCTGGGGCAAAGATGATTGCAACCCCCTCACTGCCTGATGGTGTTAGAAGTGTGGTTCCATCTCGGTCATAGACTAATAGAGTACCTCTTGTGTCGCTATTGATACGATTTGCCCCACTCTGGAAGTTCACAGAAAGTGCGTACCATAAAGGCTCTCCATTACCATCTAGCAACTCTGGTAGTCCAAGTGTTTTCCAAGGAAGTCTACCGATTGAACCTGATGTGCATGAGCTTTCAGCTACGCCGTAATTTGCATTTGAGGCGCTAGGTGCGTCAGTGTCAGGACAAGGGAAATTTCCCGGTCTTGCAGGGCTAGCTCCACCATTAAGGTTTTCGCTACTAATTGCATAGGCGACTAAGGCTTCTTTTGCTTGCGCTAATGCGGCAGAAGTCTTTTCTTGACGTGCATTATTTAGAGCGGACGAGCTTAATGCATTTACTAAAAATGCAACTGACCCCAATACTAAAATTATTAGCATGATCATCAACGCCGCACCCTGTTGCGAACGAGGATATTGACGGGTTATGCGGAAAAGAGTCATGGCTAGTCCTCCTCCTCTTTCTTCGTGCCCTTGGTATTCGGTGTTGGTGTTTTTACGGGGATTGGATTGTCCACAATTACCCGTTGACCGACCTTCGCCTCTACCGGTTTGCTTTTTCCGGGTACGGTCACCGGAACTTTGTTCGGGTCGCCGCCGGGGGCGAGTTTTTGCGCTTTGCCGTTGATCCATACGATGCGGCTGCCGTCGTTGCGCTGGATGAGGCCGTTGACGGTAATGACGGATGGTCCGCTGCCTTCGCTCTCCGCATCTGCTTCCGGCCGTGCTTTGCGCGCTTGTTGCGCCTGCTGTTGTTCGAGCTGGTTACGCTCGGTTGGACTGAAGAACAGGCGACCAAGTTCTTCAGCCTGTGCTGTTGCGGTCAGGCTGAGTGCAACGAGGAGGGCGAGGCGTGCCGGTGTGCTCACGGTGCGTTCCTGTTTTTGATGGTAATCCAGCCGCCCGCGCAATCGGCTTTGAGCTGCGCGCCGATATTCTGGGGGGTGTCCGCTGCGGTGCCGGTTCGGGTCAGGGCACAGTGGTCGATGATGAACCAGCCTTTCATGTCCGAGCGCAGCGCCTGAAGAAATTTTACCAGTTGCATTTCGTGCAGCAAGTCCAGTTGCAGGCTGAGTCCGCTCATGTTGATTTCGAAATTGCCCGCGTCCAGTGCGGGGTTGGGGGTGTAGGGTTGTTGCGGCGCGATGGTGTATTTGAAATCCATGACGTAATGCTGCTGGCGCAGCTTTTCCAGCCCTTCCATCCAGTCCAGCCGCCGTTCGCCGCCGATGATGTGGTGCTGCTGCAGGGAGGCGTATTCCAGCGCGTAGGTGGACATGTTGGCCAAGTCGCTTTGCGCGGCGCTGAGTTTGTTGCGCGCTTCGATCACTTGCTTTTGCGCGGCTTGCCGCCCTTTGAGTGCGGCCGAGTCGTATGCGTCGCCCATCCAGATTGCGCTGCCGCCCGCGATCAGGCTGAGCGTGAAGGTGAGCAGGCTCCATTTGATATGCGGGATGTCCGATTTGGATAGGCTCATTCTTCGTGCCTCCAGATGAGTTTCAGCGTGAACTGTGCCGATTTTTCCGGGCTGGCCTGCATGTCGCCGCTGATGCTGCCTTTGGGGCTGATGTCCAGCGGCAGTTTTTCCGCGCTGACGGTATAGCCGTGTTGCGTGAGCGCCTGCTGGAAACGGTCAAGGTAGGCGAGGGCGCTGCGGTAGTCGCTGCCGAAGTCGAGCAGTTCGCCATCCAGCATGATGACTTGGGCGGGGTAGCTCGACGGTGCGGCATCGGCCGCGCTGGTTTGCCAGACGACTTTGCCGGGACGAATGCGCGTGAAGTTGCCGAGTACGTCGCTCAGGTCGATCAGTATTTCTTCGGGCGTCGGGAAATAATTGTCGAATTTGCGCATCAGGGACACGGCGGTTTTCATGTCGGCGGCGGGAATACTGGTGGCGGGAAATCTGCGCTTGGTCTCTTCCGCCTGGCGCGTCAATTGCGCGGCCTGGGCAAGCAGCGGTTCGGTTTCGGATGCGTAGTCGCCTCCCTGCCAGAAAGAGATTCCGCTCCACAGCGCGCTGACCAGTGCGATGACTGCGGCGAGCCCGAAGAATATCCAGCGCAGTTGCCAGAGCAGGTAGTAATGCGTGTGTATCGAGTTGGCGTAATGGCTGACAGGCGGCTTGGAGGCCAGCAGGTGCAGGAACAGTTGCGTGGCGTCGGAGTCCTGATAGGTGTCCTTGGCTTTGATGCTGTTGCCGAGCGTCTGGATGTCCAGATAGGCGTAGCGCAAATCGGGGTCGCTGTGCAGGCGGGATTCCAGTTCCTTGCGGTCGTTGCCATGGCAGATGATGTACACGTCCAGCACTTCGCCGGGCGGGGGCAGGCTCAGGCTTTTGAGGTATTGCTGGGTGCGCGGTGTTTCGGTCGCGACGGATTCGCTGAACGAGGCGCTGCCGCTGTTGAGCGTGGTCAGGCGCGAGAAGTGCAGGCGCTTTTTGTTGAAATAGGTTTGGCGCAGGCCGGCATGTTTTTCCCACGACAGCAGCAGCACATGGTCGGAGTCGATGTCCTTGAGCAAGGGCGTGCTGATGTTCGGCAGGGAGTGGATGCCGATGAGCGGGGTGCTGTTGGTCAGCAGCGTGTCCAGCCAGGGCGAGATGCGCTGCGGGTTGGTCAGCGCGGAAAACAGCATCTCGTCGTCGCGCCGTCCCTCGGACTGGCGGTGCAGTACCTTGGCCTGGCGGAACAGGGTGTTGCGGTAGTACTGCTCGAATTTGCGCTCGATGAGATCGCGCCGGTTCGGCCCGATCAGGTGCGGGACGGATTCGTGGCGGAAGTCTTCCTCGATAACATCCACCAGCAGGTAGGCCGGTTCGCGGTGGAGTTGCAGGTAATCCGAAAATTGTTCGCGCCCGTCGGAGTCGTTGGTGAAGTAGTGCGCTTCCGACAGTTTGCCGCCATCCCAGGCATAAGCTTGGAAATGGTCGGCGCTCAGGAAGAGCAGGGTTTTGCGCGAGAGGCTCACATTTTCACCTTACTGATGAGGTCGTAGATCGGCGACAGCACCGACAGCATCACCCAGCCCAGCAATGCGCCGAGGATGATGGTCATGGCGGGTTCGATCAGCACTTGTACTTTTTTGATCGAGTCTTTCACGTCGCGGTCGTAGAAGTAGCTCACGTTGAGCAGCGCTTGGTCGAGCTGGCCGGTCGCTTCGCCCACTTTGAGCATGCGCACTACCAGCGGCGGGAAGATGCCGGTTTTCTCGAAGCTCTGGGTGAGGTTTTTGCCGGATTCGATTTCGTGCATCACCTCTTGCAGGCTTTTGGAGATGACCTGGTTGTTGGCGAGGTCGCGCGAGTTGGCGATGCAATCCAGAATGCTGATGCCGGAGCCGTACATCATGGCGAAGGTGTTGGCGAAGCGCGCGAGGATAATCTTGCGCAATACCGGGCCGGTCGGCCAGATGTGCAGCTTGAGGTTATCGACGTGGTATTGCAGGCCGGGATTGAATTTGAGCGCGCCTTTGTAGATGCCGAACAGGACAAAGGGCGAGGCAAGAATGGCCCACCAGTAGTTGACGAAGATGGAAGAAACCGCGATCAGCAGGCGCGTCTGGAACGGAATTTCCTGCCCCATGCCTTTGATGAAGCTCACCAGTTGCGGCACCAGGTAAATCATCAGGAAGAAGGTGATGGCGATCACCACCGTGCCGACGAAGGCGGGCAGCATCAGCATGTTCTTGGTCTGCGAGGCCATCTCGTCCTGCCATTTCAGCGATTCGGTGAGGTGCCGGAACACGTCGGGCAGCTTGCCGCTTTCTTCGCCCGCATGGGTCAGGTTGATGGTGATTTTGTCGAAGGCATTGGGGTGCTGCGCCATGGCTTGCGAGAGTTTTTTGCCGTTCTGGATGGATTCCACCAGGTTGGCGATGATCTCGCGAAACACGAGGTCTTCCATGCTGTCGCGCAGGTCGGCCAGACATTCGAGCAGCGGGACGCCCGCGCGCGTGAGCTGGTCGAGGTTGAAGAAAAAAGTGATGAGGTCGATGCGCTTGATCTTCGAACTGCCGAACGACGAGGCGTTCTCTTCTTCTCTGGCGCTGATGAGGTCGAGCCCGCCGCGCTTCAGGCGCAATTCGAGGTCGATCAGATTGGCGGCATCCTGCAAGCCTTTGGCGCTCTTGCCTTGGCTGTCGATTGCCTTGTACGAATACATCGCCACGTCGCTGTCCTTTTACGAGCGGTCGGTCAGATCGACCACGCGGGAGACTTCGGCGATGGAGGTGCTGCCCTGGATGATGCGGCGTATGCCGTCTTGCGCGAGCGGGCGGAAACCTTTGTCCAGCGCGGCATGCTTCAGGTCGCGGATGCTGGCGCGGCGCGAGATGAGGTCGTCGATGTCGCTGTCCATTTTGAATATTTCCATGATCGCGCGGCGGCCTTTGTAGCCTTGGTGGTTGCACAGGTCGCAGCCCGCAGCGCGATAAATGGTGGTGTCGTCGTCATGGCGCAGGCCGAGTATCTTGCGTTCGGTGTTGTCGGGGCGGTAGCTGTATTTGCAGTGCGGGCACAGGATGCGGATCAGGCGCTGCGCCACGATACCGATGATGTTGCCGGCCATGATGTCGGGCAGGATGCCGATGTCGAGCAAACGCGGAATCGCGCCGATGGCGGAGTTGGTGTGCAGCGTGGAATACACCTGATGGCCGGTCATGGCCGCGCGGAACGCCATCTCGGCGGTGGGGTGGTCGCGAATTTCGCCGACGAGGATGATGTCCGGGTCCTGCCGCATCATGGAGCGGATGCCGCTGGCGAAATCCAGCTTGGCCGCTTCATTCACCGAGCTTTGGCGGATTAGCGGAATGGGATATTCCACCGGGTCTTCCAGCGTCATGATGTTCACCCCTTCGGTGTTGACGTGGTTGAGCACCGAATACAGCGTGGTGGTTTTGCCGCTGCCGGTCGGGCCGGTTACCAGTACGATGCCCTCGGGTTTGGCGATGATGGTGCGCAGCGTGTTGAGCGCGATGTCGTCGAGCCCGATCTGGTCGATCGCC
>JBBIJL010000064.1:0-10817 GCA_037446005.1 Gallionellaceae bacterium
GGCGGTGATCGTCGTGGTCTTTTTCCTGCGCAACACGCGGGCTACCATCGTGGCGGCGACCGCATTGCCGTTGGCCGTCATCCCCACTTTCGCACTCATGTTCCTGTTCGGCTTCACCATCAACCTGGTGACGCTGCTCGCGCTGTCGCTGGTGGTCGGGGTGCTGGTGGACGACGCCATCGTCGAGATCGAGAACATCATGCGCCACCTGGAGATGGGCAAGTCGCCCTATCAGGCGGCCATGGAAGCCGCCGACGAGATCGGTATGGCGGTGATCGCGACCACCTTCACGCTGGTGGCGGTGTTCCTGCCGACGGCCTTCATGAGCGGCATCGCGGGCAAGTTTTTCGTGCAGTTCGGCTGGACGGCGGCGGTGGCGGTGTTGTTCTCGCTGGTGGTGGCGCGGCTGCTCACGCCGATGATGTCCGCCTATTTTTTGCGTCCGCGCGTGCTGCATGCGACGCCGGCCTGGATCGAGCTTTACCTCAAATGGGCGCAGTGGTGCCTGCATCACCGCAAGACGACGCTGGCCGTCACGGCGGTATTTTTCTTCGGCTCGTTCGGCTTGGCGGGCACCTTGCCGACCGCATTCCAGCCCAAGGATAACCAGTCGCAATCGCAGGTGACCATCACGCTGCCGCCGGGAAGCAAGTTCGAGCAGACCTATGCGCTGGCGGAACAGGCGCGCGGCATCGTGATGCAGAACCCGTATGTGACGCTGGTGTACACCGCGATAGGCGGGGGTGCCTCGGGCGGCAACGCATTCGAGCCGACCGGCGCTTCGGAAGTGCGCAAAGCCACGTTGTCCGTCCAGCTCAAGCCGCGCTCCGAGCGTCCGCCCAAACAGCAGATCGAAGATGCTTTGCGCGAAGCATTGACGGCGTTGCCCGGCGTGCGCGTCAAGGTCGGTCTGGGATCGTCGGCGGATAAATACCAGCTCGTGCTGACCAGCGAAAACGGCGTGCAGCTGAACGAACATGCGTTGAAAGTGGGGCAGGAGTTGCGCACGATTCCGGGCATCGGCAACGTGGTGTCCAACTCCAGCATCTTGCGTCCCGAGGTGGTGGTGCGTCCCGATTTTGCGCGTGCCGCAGATCTGGGCGTGACCTCGAGCGCCATCGCGGAAACCCTGCGCGTGGCCACCAACGGCGATTACGACCAGGCTCTGGCCAAGCTCAATCTGCCTGACCGGCAACTGCCCATCATCGTCAAGTTGCGCGACGATGCGCGGCAGGACATCGGACTGCTGTCGCGCTTGGTGGTGCAAGGTTCGCACGGGCCGGTGATGCTGGGCAACGTGGCGTCGCTGAGCATCGAAAGCGGCCCCGCGCAGATCGACCGCTACGACCGCCAGCGCAACATCACGTTTGAGATCGAACTGGCCGGACAGCCTTTGGGCAAGGTGCAGGCGGCGGTGCTGGCATTGCCCAGCATCAAAAATATGCCCGCCGGCGTGGAGATGGCGCCCATCGGCGATGCGGAAGCGATGAAAGAATTGTTCGCGAGTTTCGGTCTGGCGATGTTCACGGGCGTGATGTGCATCTACATCGTGCTGGTGCTGCTGTTCAAAGACTTCATGCAGCCAGCCACGATTCTGGGCGCGCTGGTATTGTCCATCCCCGGCGCTTTCCTCGCTTTATTCCTCACGCATACCGCGATCTCGATGCCGTCCATGATCGGCATCATCATGCTCATGGGCATTGCCACCAAGAACTCCATCCTGCTGGTGGAATACGCCATCGCCTCGCGCCGCGAGCGCGGCATGAGCCGCGCCGAGGCCTTGCTGGATGCGTGCAAGAAGCGCGTGCGCCCCATCGTGATGACGACCATGGCGATGGGCGCGGGCATGTTGCCGGTGGCGCTCGATCTGGGCATGGGAGACGGCAGCTTCCGCGCGCCGATGGCGATCGTGGTGATCGGCGGTTTGATTACCTCCACCTTCCTGAGTCTGCTGGTGATCCCGGTGGTGTACACCTATGTGGATGATGTGATCGTATGGTTCAGCACCAAGTTCGGAAAACAGGGGAGCGTCAATGTCTAGTATGTGGGATCAACGTTATGCCGGAGAGGAATATCACTTCGGCACCGAACCGAATGCCTTTCTGGCAGCGCAACACCACTTGCTCAAGCCGGGGATGAGCTGCCTCGCGCTGGCGGACGGGGAAGGGCGCAACGGCGTGTGGTTGGCACAGCAAGGCTTGCAGGTGCTGGCGGTGGATTCCTCGCCGGTCGCGCTCGCCAAGGCGCAGAAGCTGGCGCGCGCACGCGGAGTGGAAGTGCGTTTCGAACTGGCCGACCTGTTGCAATGGGAATGGGGGGAGGCGCGTTACGACGTGGTGGCGGGCATCTTCATCCAGTTTGTCCCGCCCGCGCAACGCGCAGTGATCTTCGCTGCCGTCAAGCGTGCGCTCAAGCCTGGCGGCTTGTTGCTGCTGCAAGGCTACACGCCGCGCCAACTGGAATACCGCACCGGCGGCCCGTCGCAAGCCGAGAACCTTTACACCGAGGCGCTGTTGCGTACAACCTTCGCCGACATGGAAATACTGCATCTCGCCGAACACGACAGCCACATCAGCGAGGGTGCCGGGCACAGCGGCATGTCCGCGCTGATCGACTTGGTGGCGCGGAAATAGCCGAATCGCGAAGATTCAATTGTCTGTTCCAGACTGCTGCCAATACCGCGCGTGATTTTTGCGATATCGCTCCACGGTCAATTTCTCTGCATCCATTTCAACCGCAATCGCACCGTCTTCATCGGAGCGCAGCAGTTCGATTCCCGCATCTCGGTAACGCGCATATACCTCCGGGTTGGGGTGGTGGAAACGGTTGCGGTAGCCCACGGTAAACACGGCGTAGCGCGGGTTGACCGCTTGAATGAAGGGCGGGGTGGATGAAGTTTTGCTGCCGTGATGCGGCACGACGAGCAGCGTGGCGGGCAGTTGGTCGGCGTACTTTTCCAATAGGCGTTGCTCGCTTCCGGCTTCGATGTCGGTGGCGAGCAGCACGCTGTGTTTTCCGCTGCTGATGCGCAAGACGCAGCCGCGTTCGTTGTCGCGCAGTTTTTCCTGCGCGTAGCTTTGCGGTGAGGGATGCAGCATGTCGAAGTTCACGCCGTTCCATTGCCATGCTTGCCCGTCGGCGCAGCGCCGATGATCGCGCACTGTTTGCAATAGTTCGTGGTCGGCAGGCAGCGGGGATGAAACCCACTCGGTCGGTATCGCTTGCAGCACGGAGGCTGCGCCGCCCGTGTGGTCGATGTCGTCGTGGGTGATGACGAGGCCGTCCAGTTGCGCGATGCCCAAGCCGCGCAGTGCGGGGACTAAGATGCGGTTGCCGCTGTCGGCCTCGCCGTTGAAGTCCGGTCCCGCATCGTAGAGCAGGGCGTGCTCCCGCGTTTGCGCGGCGACCGCCAAGCCTTGCCCTACATCGAAAATGTACAGCCGCAATGTGCCGTGGGGCGGGGCTTCCGGGGTGATGAGAAACAGCGGTAGCAGCATCAAGCCGCCCAGCCAGCGCGCGGGAAAACCTTGCGGCAGCAACATCCAGAACACACCGAATAGGCCGATGACGATGCTCCATGCCGGAGGCGCGTGCTGCGTCCACACCGCCACCGGCAAGTTGTTCAGCCACTCCAACGCGACCATGCACAGGCTCATGGCCTGATGCGCGAGGTGCAGCAGCCAGTCGAACGGCAGCAGCGCGCCGAGCAGCGTGAGCGGCACGACGACGAAGCTGACCAGCGGGATGGCGAAGGCGTTGGCGACGGGCGACACCACTGAGATTTGTTGGAACAGCGCGAGCAGCAGCGGGATCAGCCCGATGCTCATCGCCCATTGCACGCGGCCATATTCGACCAGCCAATGGCGGACGCCGAGGCGGTTGGCCGTGATGAAAAAAATCAGCGCCACCGCGCCGAACGATAGCCAGAAGCCGGGCGATAACACCGCCCACGGATCGAGCAGCAATACCACCATGAGTGCCGCCGCCAGCAACTGCGAAGGCGCGATATTGCGCGACGACCACAACGCGAGGGCGACGGTCGCCAGCATGTAAACCGTGCGCTGTGCGGGCACGCCGTATCCCGCCAGCAGCGCGTAACCAAGCGCCACCAGCAGACCGACGATGGCCGCTGCTTTGCGCGCGGGCAGCCGCAAGGTCAGGCGCACACTGCGCCGCCATCCCCAATAAGTCAGCGCGAATCCCAGCCCCGCCAGCATGGTGATATGCAGCCCCGAAATTGACATGAGATGGTTCACTCCGGTGCGCGTGAAGATTTGCCATTGCGACTGGGCGATGCTGCCCTGGTCGCCGATGGCGAGCGCGCTCAACACGCCGGTGTATGGCGCATCACCGAGTATTTTCCGGTAATGCGCCCGCACCGCTTCGCGCAGTCGTTCGATGGCGTAAGCGGGGGAGGTGACCTGCGCGTCGAGACGGCGGTTGTCGCCTTTGTTGTGGACATAGCCCGTGGCGCGCAAGTCGCGCTCCAGCGCCCACACCTCGAAATCGAAGTTGTACGGATTGCTGGTGCCGTGCGGCTGCTTCAAGCGCACCGTCAACTGCCAGCGCTCGCCCGCATGCAGCTCCAGCGGCGCGGATTTTTCATCGCGGTAAGTGGAAAGCAGGATGTGCAGCGGCACATGCGCTTCGGGCGTGCTGACGCTTTCGACATCGAACACGAAACTTTGTCCGCGCTCGTGCCAACGCGGCATTTCCGCCACCACGCCCGTCAGCGCGATGTCGCGCCCCTGCCATGCGGCGGGTAGCTCGTCCGCCAGCCGCTGCTGTGCCATCCACCCCGCATAGAAAAATCCGCCCGCCAGTGCGGCGATGAGAAAAAATATGGTGCGCGTGATGCGTTGCCATTGTGCTGTTGCGGGTATCCACAGTGCGGGCAGCAAGATGATGAGCCACCAAGCCAGATGAATGTCCGGCAGCGTTGCCTGTTGCTGTAACAGCCACACGCCGGACACAAAGAAGAGGGCGAAGGAAACCATGAAACGTAGAGTAGCGCCGAATCTGTCGCACAACAAATTACCCCGCTTTTTAGAGTGGGCAAGTTAGCGCAGAAAAATGCTAATCTCCCGCGTCAGTTTTATGGAGTTTTAATATGAATACCGATTTACCTTCCGTAGTGGAATTTAAACGCCGCAAAAGAGTGTTCGCGTTGCGCGGCCTATTGCCGATGTTCGCGATCATTATTGCCGGATGCCTGCTGATGTCTTGGGCAGTGCCCGCGCATAACAACCGTTACATCGCGTTAGCCAACCTGCTGATCTTCGTCAGCGGCATGGTGTTCGTGATTGCAGCGAAAAAATATTATCGCTGCCCCGTGTGCGAAAAAGTCGTCGTCCCCACCAAAGACGACGGCACGCCCAGCGAAATCAGTTTCGGCATCGCCTACAAGCCGAAAGAGTGCCCCTATTGCAAGGCGGCGTTGAGGTAGGCGCGAATTAGAACTCGCCCTGAATGCCGAATGAGATCGGGATCACCAGCGGGTACACGGGATCTTTTCGGTCGTAGTTGGGGCCGTAGTTGTAGCCGGAAATGTTCCGGCGCAGGTAGACGTTGTTCAGTTCGAAATAGGTGTTCAATTTCCATGTGTCGTAGACGTAGTTGCGATCCAAGCGCAGGTCGAGGCGATGGTAATCCGGCAGTGTGCCCGAGTTGACCGGGGCGTAGTTGGGGATGGGGCGCCCGTCCGCGTAAGTGCCGTTAGTGCCGTTGATGGGGGTGTAGGGGCTGCCGGTGTGGTAGTTCCACTTGCTGCTCAGCGTCCATTCGTTTGAGATTTTGTAGGTTGCCACCAGCGTGGTGTTGATCGGTTGATCGAACTGGAAGCGAAAGGATTCGCCGGTAAGGTCGTTGCGCCGTTCCGATCTGGCGAGTGTCACGGCAAGCCATCCAGATAAGCGTTCGGTCTGCGCTTTCTTGACGAGCAATTCGACGCCGTAAGCTTTGCCGCTCGCGCCATTCACGTAGTTTTGCAGCGGGTCGCTGACGATCAGATTGCTGAATTTTTTATAGTAGGTCTCTGCTTTCCACGACCAGTCGTTATCGACTTGATGCGTGATGCCCAACACGTTGTGATCCGCGCGGATATGGTCGAGATTGGGGTTGCCGAATTTGCGCGAAATCTCCTGTCCGCTCGGCAGTTGATGATGTTTCCCCCAGCCTGCCGTGAGCAGCGTCTGCTCCGACCATTCCCATTCCATGCCGATGCGCGGTTCGGTGTAGGGCTTGTTGAGATAATCTTCGCGGCTGTGGCGCACGCCGGTAACCAGCGTCAGTTTGGGCACGATGCGCTTGCGGTCTTGTGCGGATAAATCCCAGGCGTGCGCGTCGAACTGTTCGAGCAACTGCACGCGCGGGGCGGTGGTCAGATCGCAGTTCGGGTTGAATTGCGTGCAGCGCGCGTTGTTGAAATCCATATTGAGATTGAACGTGCTCAACTCATAGTTCGAACCCAGGGACAGTTCGTGGTCTTCGGCGATGGGCAGATTCAATTTTTCCCGCAATAAGATGGCATCCTGTCCGATGAGGATGGTTCCGGCACTGCCCACGTTTTGGCTTAATTGCGAGCTCTTGCGTTCCAGCGCCAGTTTGTTGGTCGCGCCGCCGGAAATTTTCGCATCCCAGACCAGAGCCTGCATATTGGCGGCATCGCTCATGGCAATGTCGCCGGCGAGGGCGGGTTGTGTTTTCGCGGTGTCCGAATTGCCGTCCACTTGCAGTTTGATTTGATCGGCAGCGCCGTTGAAATGCAGGCTCAAACGGTTGCTGTCGTTGATGTTCCACAGGTACTTGCCCTGATAGTCGTTGTAGTTGGGGATCTGGATAGTGACGCCCTTTTGGCTGATTTGATGGATCATCAAATCGAAATAGCTGCGCCGGGCGGCGAAGTAAAACGATTGATTGCTGGCGGTCGGCCCCTCGATCAGGAAATCCGCCCCGATCAGGTTGACGTTCACTTTCCCTCCGAGCCGATCCGTGCGCGGGTTGCGCAATGAAACGTCCAGAATGGCGCCGGTGACATCGCCGTAATACGGCGAAAACGCGGCGCTATACAGATTGAAATCGTCAATCAGATCGCCGTTGAATACGCTCAAGCCGCCAAAGTGGAACAGCTTGCCGATCGGCAAGGTATCGACGTAATAGGCGTTGTCGGTCGGCCCGGAGCCGCGCACTGCTGGGGCGCTCCCGCCTCGTGAGGCGACGCCGGGCAGTGTTTGCAATGCCCGGAGCGGATCGCCGCCGGAACCTGCGAGTTGTTTGATCTCTGTGCCGGTGATGACGGTTTTGCTGATGCGGTCGGGGTTGCGCGCGGCGGAGATGACAACCTCGGGCAACACTGTCGCGGACAGCAAATAAATCGTCGGCGTCGGAAGCGGGGAGGCCGTTTCGATTTTGATGGTGACTGTGGACGGAGCTTCCGCACCGAGCGCGGAGGCGATCAGGGTATAGGTTCCGCTATCGGGCAAGGCCAGCGTGAAATGCCCTTTTTCATCGGAGATGCCGTTAATCGACTCGTTCTCGCGTACCACAATCTGCACGCCGGAGAGTGCGCGCTTCGTGCCTTTTTCCAGCACCAAACCGTTGATTGTCGCCGCTGCTGCGTAACTCGATGCGACCAAACATAGCGTGAAAAGACAGGAAAAGAGTGCAGTAATGCGGAATGAGTTTTTGGGGGCTGGATGGCTGATGCTTGATATGTTTTTATTAAACACGGAACGCCCTTTGCGATTCGGCTTGAGATGGCCGAATATTTTACACGCATTGATGTTGCGCGGGCTTTAGGGACTTGGCTTTTCTAGGTCTTAGTTCAGGTTTGTCGGTACTGAGCTATCCGCAAGGTGCTCGATGGAATTGGAGATAATTTCCGACAAGACCGCTGATTTGTGTTGTGTTCTTTGAACCGGTTTGAATTCAGTGATGTCGGTCAGCACGATGCGCAGTGAAGATGAGGAGCTGTCCTCCCGGCACTGCGCATCCAGATGGGCAGTGAAGATGTCGCCGTTCCCGCGCTGGAGGATAATTTCGCAGCTTTGTTTTTCCACATTTTTTAGCGCGTACTGGAAATGCCGATTCCAGCGATCCAGATCATCGGGCATGACATGACGCGCGAAGCGGCGGTTTAGCAATTGCTGTCGATTCTCTCCCAGCAGCGTGGCAGCCGTAAGGTTGAGATCGGTGACGATCCCCTCGCGCGACAGGGTGAGATAGCCGACCGGGGCGAATTCATACAATTCCATGTAACGGTCACGCGAGCTTTCCAGGATTGTTTGAGCGCGCCGCAATTCCTCGTTTTGCATTTCCAGCTCAATTTGGTGCAAGTGCAATTCTTGAGTCTGTTTGTCGGTAGCGACCTGTTTATTTGCAGGGCGGATGCTTGCAAGCCGCATTTCGGCGGCGCTACGTAATAGTTGCGGATCTTGCTCGAAGGTAAGCTCATGATCGTCAAACAGCCTGCGTTGCACGGCATAGCGCATCAAATCGGCCATGCCGGAGAAGTGCATTTTTTCCAGAAGTTTTTTCTTGTGGGAGCTGACGGTCTTGTTGCTGATGGCGAGTTGGTCGGCAATCGCATTGACGCTTTTGCCTGCAACCAGTAAGCGGAAAATTTCCAGTTCGCGTTGCGACAAGCGGGAATGTATCGGTTCATCATTGCCGGAAACGCTATCCAGCAACAAGCTTTCGGCAATGGCCGGATCAATATAACGTCCGCCGGCGGACACTTTGCGCAAGGCATCCAGAAATTCATCTGTGTCGTGCATGATCGAGATATATCCGGTCGCCCCATTTTTCAGTGCCTGAGAAACAAGCTGGGTGTCGGAGTGCATACAGAAAACCAGAATCGCCAGCTTGGGGCGCGCCGCTTTGGCGCGGATGATTAAATCAATCCCGGAGATGCCGGGCGTGGCTATGTTCAGAATCAGTGTGTCGATTTCAATGCGTTGCAACTTTTCGAGTACTTCGCTGCCTATAGATGCCTCGGACACAACCTCAAAACCGGGGTCTGCATCCAGCAAAATCCGCAACATTTTTCGAACCAAAGTTTGCTTTTCGGCAATTAGAACTCGTGTCATTGCATGTCTCAATTCTTGAAGAAATACAAAGGATACCGACAACTTCAAGTTAGATAATGTTAGAAAACTATATCCTTGGCAAGGGAAACGACGGTCTATGTCTATATATAGACCGTCGAATTGCTTAATACTGTTTGGCCTATGTATTCGCTCGGGATACATAGGTGAGCGGTGTTGTGTTAAACATCAACCAAATGTTTATTAAGTAAAAAAAATACACTGGCAGGCATTTCCTAGGCCGAATAAGGCTTGGCTGTCTGACAAAGTGTCATTTCCGAATTGAAAATCGGTCATTCCTGATTTCAGCGCAATGCGTGTTCGCGCATTATCCACTGCACTTTCTGATCGAAAGAATCCAAGAGCTGCAAGCTTGTTGAGATAAGGCAAGCGGGGCTTATTGAGAACTTAACTGAAGCAGGAGTCAGCATGTTCCCTGTTCATCCAGCGATGGAAATTTATTCCGTTGAACGCACCACAGAGACTTGCCTGCTTGGTATATGGCATTTTGGTTCGTCTTGCAGTTCAAGATCGCCCAAAGTTACCGAGTTGCTGGTCAGGTATGAAACGGAGCACACAACGGTGCAGCAAGAATTAACAAACGATTTGAATCATCCCGGATCCGACAAAAATTTGAGAATGAATTGGCTGGTTGAAATACATCGATAACTGATAACCAAAATTAAAGGAGATTCAAATGGGAATGACGGCTGGCAATGAACTGTTTTATACAACCACTCGCCGTGGAAAATTTTTTCACTCTAACGGTATTAAAAATGTTGATGATGGATCGTCCCATTTTTCCGTTGTTGGAGACCGAACATTCTCTGGAAGCAAGCGCGGAGCCGGGCAAGGTTCGCAATATGCAGAATGGGTAAAGCAGGTGGAGCCGATTAATGATGTGGATAGTTTCCGCATCTTGTTAATCGGTAAAGAACAGCGTGAAAGACAGGCTATGTGTACCACGCTGTCGCAGAATCTGAGCTTGTCGATGGATTATTTTGAAGCATCCGGCGGTGAAATTGCCCTACAACTCGTCGGGCGCGAGTTGATTGACCTGATTATTTTCGGCGATGGCGTTGCCGATATGGACGGCTTGGAGTTTCTTGGCCGGCTCAATCAAAAATTAGGAAAGTCGAAAATTCCGGTCATTGAGATATTGAATTCAGGTGCAGCAAAAACAGGCATGCAGGCCATGAAGATGGGGGCGCATGATTATCTGCTCAAGGATTTTGACGGACATCATTTTGAACTGCTGCCTATTCTGGTTTCGCGCATTTATGCGGAACAAAAAACCATGAGCGCATTGCGTCAAACAGCAGGCGTCCACCAAAGCATCACCGACAGCATTCCCTCGGTGATTTACCAGTTATCGCTACAGGGCGGGCGGCATGATGTGTGCATCAGCTCGAAACTGTCGGCGCTGGGATTTTCTGCTGACAAATGGGGAAACGATGCCGAGTTACACCACCAGCTATGCCACGAGGAAGATCGTTCAACCGTCAAAGAAGCGCTTGAGCATAGCTATAAAACAGGCTCTGCTTTCCAGTGTGAGTACCGCGTCAAAACACTGGGTGACACGTTGCGCTGGTTTCACGACAAGGCCAAAGTCGTTATGGACAAGTACGGACGTCCCTTGTTTTTGCAGGGGGTGATGACGGATGTCACAGGTATCAAATCGCTGGAGGCTGAACTCGCGCATCACCGTAGCATGCTCGACAAAATGGTACGCGA